>NZ_JBFBAD010000115.1:0-31503 GCF_040682075.1 Actinoplanes sp. NPDC051411
GGCTCCGGCCGGGCTGGCTCCGGCCGGAGCCTTGCCGGCCGAAGCCCGGCCGAAGAGCTGGCCGGTCTGGGTTACTCCTTGCCGACGACCTCGTCGATCAGGCCGTAGCCCAGCGCCTCCTGGGCGCTGAGGTTCTTTCCCGCCGAGAGGTCGTCCTCGATCCTGCTGCGGGCCTGCCCGGTGACCGCGACCAGCCGCAGGATGACCTCTTCCAGTTCTCGCAGGTGCTGACCGGCCGCCGCGGCCACCTCGTCGGCGGTGCCGTTGACGCCGGCCGCGCGGGGCTCGGTGAGCCGGAACCGGGCGTGCCGGTAGGCCGACCGCTTCTCGGCCGCCGCCAGCACCGCGATCACCGCGCCGCCCGCCTCGGACGTCACCACCGCGTGCACCGGGGCCACCATCGCGTCGATCACGTCGATGACCGCCAGCGCGGCGGCCAGGTCGCCGCCCGAGCTGGCCACGTGCAGCTGGACCGGGGCCGGGCCGGCCGCGTCGAGTGTGAGCAGGGCGGCCGCCACGCCGGTCGACGTTTCGGCGGTCAGGGCGCCCCGGATCATGACGATCCGCTGGTCGAAGAGGCGTTCCTCGAGCCAGCCGGGCAGGCCGGGGCCGGCGCCGGGCAGGTTGGCCGGTTGCCAGGGGCCGCCGGGGGAGGGCTGACCGGGCTGGCCCCACCGGTAGGGGTCGTGACGCGAATGCATCCCGCCAGCGTATCGACGCCCAGAGGTATCGACCGTTTCTTCCGCTGACGGCAGATCGGCGGCCGAGCGACGGCCGAAAAGACGAGAGAGCGACGGCCGAAAAGACGACCGAGGGACGGCGGAGAACGGCCAGAAAAGCCGGCCGCGCGGGCTTGCCGTGCGGCGAAACCGGTGTTTGCTTGGGAGGGAAGCAGTGACGCCGGCCACAGGAGGATTCACCCATGTCGGAGACCTTGCAGCTCGACCCGGCCAAGACCGCGGTCGTGCTCATCGAATACCAGAACGAGTTCACCTCCGACGGCGGCGTGCTGCACGACGCCGTCGCGCCGGTGATGGACAAGACCGGCATGCTGCCGAAGACGGTGGCGTTCGTCGAGGCGGCCCGGGCCGCCGGCTGCACGATCATGCACGCGCCGATCACGTTCGCGGCCGGGTTCGGCGAGTTGTCCCGGCACCCGTACGGCATTCTCAAGGGCGTCGTCGACGGCAACGCGTTCGTCAAGGGCACCTGGGGTGCGGCGATCGTCGACGACCTGACCCCGGCCGACGGCGACATCCTGATCGAGGGCAAGCGCGGGCTCGACACGTTCGCCAGCACCAACCTCGACTTCATCCTGCGCAGCAAGGGCATCGACACCGTCATCCTGGGCGGGTTCCTGACCAACTGCTGCGTCGAGTCGACGATGCGCAGCGCGTACGAGAACGGCTACCGCGTGATCACGCTGACCGACTGTATGGCGGCCACGTCGCCCGAGCAGCATGACAACGCGATCGCGTACGACTTCCCGATGTTCTCCATGCCGATGGAGTCGGCCCAGGTGAAGGCCGCCTTCTGATCAGTAGGAGCCGGCGCTCTGCCAGTGCGACCAGGCCCCGCACGGCGAGTCGTAGCGGCCCTTGATGTAGCCGAGACCCCACTTGATCTGGGTGGCCGGGTTGGTCTTCCAGTCCGATCCCTCGGAGCTCATCTTGCTGCCGGGCAGCGCCTGCGGGATGCCGTAGGCGCCGCTGCCCTTGTTTTCGGCGTGCGCGTTCCAGCCGCTCTCTTTGTTGAAGATGTTGTCGAGGCAGGGGAACTGGTCGATGCCGAAGCCGTCGGCCAGCATCAGCGCGCAGCCGGTGGCCCGGTTGCCGACGAACTCCTTGCACGAACCCGGGATCGGCCCGTTGTAGGGCACGGTGCCGGTGCTGTTCTCCTGGGACTTGGCCTTCTTGACCGCCGCTTTGTGGTCGGCGACCGCCTGCCGCAACGAGGACGCCTTGCCGGCCGCGGCCTTCGCCTCGATCGCCGCCTTGGACGCGGCGTCGCTCTCGGCCTCGCGCTGCTGGGCCCGGGCGGCGGCGTGCTCATTTTGGCGGGCCTTGAGCATCTGCATGTCGGCCGCGTCGACGTCCATCGCCAGTTGAGCCTGTGCGCCCTGCTGCTGCTCGTCGCGGTGCTGTCCGAGGTGGACGCCGCCGGCGATGCCGCCGATCAGCAGGGCGACCGCGAGGGTGCGCACACCGACACGGCTCCAGAGCCGATCCACGAGGCGTCCCTTCCGGCCGGGGGCAGATACGGGTACCCACCCTGGCGTACCGGAACGGCCGGCGCAAGCCGGGGATCAGCCGGAGAACCTCTTCGACCGTGCCATCGCCTTGTAGGCGGCCAGCGTCGCGGCGTCGGTGTCCGGGCGGAAGTTGTATTTCGCCCCCTTCTGGGTGTCGGTGTCGAACCAGACCACCGCCCCGACCGAGGGGGTGGCCGCGACGTAGGACGACAGTTGCCTGATCCACGCGGCCTTGTTCTTCACCGCCGCGGTCTCGGCCAGCATGATCGGCTTGCGCTTGCCGTAGGCGGACACGATCGGCGTGAACAGCGTGTGCGGCGACTCGCCGGAGAAGTTGTAGCCGGACACGCCGACCCAGTCGACGAACGAGTCACCCGGGTAGTAGTTCTGGAAATGGTTCCAGCTGACGTTCGGGCCGGAGTTCCAGTTCGGCCCCCACACCCAGGCGACGTTGGTGGCCTTCTTGGCCCGGAAGATCTTGTGCATCCGCTGCCAGGCCGCGATATAGCCGCTCGGCTTCTTGCCGTTGTGGGTGCCGTCCCAGGCGAACCAGTTGCCGTTCATCTCCCAGCCCCAGCGCAGCAGGACCGGCCGCTTCAGGTCGCGCAGGTGCGTCGCCATCGTGGTGATCGCCAGGTCGGACGAGCCGTCGGTGATCGGGTGATAGTTCGTGCCGTTCCAGCTGACCATCAGAATGCTGCTCGACGGCACGTCCGGCTCGGCGGTGGGGTAGTAGCCCGACCAGGGGTAGTACTTGTGCACGATCCGCTGGCCCCGGCCCAGCTGCTGCTGCCGCAGGGCCAGGCTCTGGGTCAGGGTGCGGCCGTGCAGCGCCAGATAGGAGCCGAGCATCGCCCGCCCGGGCTGAAAACGGACCGGCCCACCCAGCGCGGCCGCCGCCTCGGCCGCACCGGGCACCAGCGCGCCGAACGCGGTCAGCGCACCCAGGCTCAACAGCCCTCGTCGGGTCAGATGCACGCGGTCCCCTCCGGCTCCAACGACATATCCGACAATTCTGGCATCGACCGGGCCCGGTGACCCTCGCCCGGTCGGCCGGCCGGCCTTCGCCAACCGGCCATTTCCCTCACGGCGGCGCCATCGGTCGCGCTTTCTTCCGTACGCCGATGGACCGCGCCCGCCCCACCAGCCTCACCACGCCCGGCCTGCCCCGGGTTGTCGCGCTGGGGCCGGGCGGCCTCGTCGCGCAAGACCCGAGCCGGTTCCCTCGCGGCCGGCCCGGTCGGCTTCGTCGCGTTCAGCCCGAGCGGGTTCGTCAAGGCTGGTCTGGTCGGTTTGTCGCGCTCGAGCCGGGCGGGACCGTCGGGGCCGGATGGGCCGGGGTTCGTTGCCCTCGGCCCGCTCGGGATTCGCCGCGGCCGGCCCGGTCGGGTCCGCGGCGGCTCGGACTGACCGGATTCGCCGCGGCCGGTCTGGTCGGGGTTCCTGGCGGCCGGGCCGATCGGGCTTGTCGCGAATTCGGCTACCGTGCACGGGGTGCGGAGCCGGATCCTCGACGTCCTGGCGGCGCTCTTCGTCGCCACGATCTTCTGGGTGCCCCCGCTCGTGCGGACCGGTCGGTGGGCCGCTGCACCGCTGGTCGTGGGCGTTGTGGCCGCGGTCCTTCTCGCCCGCCGCTTTCCCGCCCCGGCCACGATCGCCGCCGTCACGGTTACGATCACCGGCACCGCCCTCGGCGTCTGCGCCGACCCGATGCTGGCCGCCGCGTGGTGCCTCTTTCCGCTGGCCTTTCGTCTGGCCGGCCGCGTCCGGGCCCCACTGGCCGTGCTCACCGGGCTGATCGCCGGCCTGGCCGTGGTCGCCTGGGTACCCGACCACGGCCGGGGAAGACAACTGCTGCTCTCGGTCGTCGCGCTCACCCTGTCGTGGCTGCTCGGCACCATGGTCGGCCGCCAGGTGACCGCCGAACGGGCCCGCGTCCACCTGGCCGTGGCCCGCGACGTCCACGACGTGGTCGGCCACGCGCTCGCGACCATCGGTGCCGAGGCGGGCGTCACCCGCTCGCTGCCCGACGCCACCGACCAGGAACTCCGCGACTCCCTCGCCGGCATCGAACGGCACGCGCGGGGCGCGCTCGCCGAGGTGCAGACCCTGGTGCGCGCCTTGCGCTCCCCGGACCCGACGCTGGACCAGCTGGGCGCGCTGGTCACGGCGGTGCGGTCCGCGGGCGTACGCGTGGAGGCCCACCTCTCGCCGACCGGCGAGCTCGACCCTCGCGTGGCGGCGTCGCTCTTCCGCATCGCGCAGGAGGCTCTGAGCAATGTGGTCAAACACGCGCCGGGAGCCCATTGCGACCTCACCCTGACCGCCGACGCCGGCGACATCGTGCTCACCGTCCAGGACACCGGCCCGCCCAGCCCGGCGCCCGATCCGGCGGGTTCGGTGAGCTGGGGCGGCGCGGGGTGCGATCCGGCGGGGTCGGGCGGTTCGGTGTGCGATGCGGTGGGTTCGGCGGGGTTGGGCGGTTCGGTGTCCGATCCGGCGGGTTCGGCAGGGCCGGGCGGCGCGGCATGCGATGCGGTGGGTTCGACGGGATCCACCGGCTCGTCGCCCGATCAGGCGAGGTCGGGGGGCTCGCCCGATCCCGCACGCTTGGCGAGTTCGGGAGACTCGTCGCGTGCTCGGGCGGGTGCGGTGAGTTCGAAGGGCTTGGCCGCCGGCGGGTCCGGCCTGATCGGCATGCGGGAGCGCGCCCGGCTCAACGGCGGAACCGTGACCTGGGCCCCCACCGGACCCGGCTTCCGCGTCGAGGCCCGTCTGCCGCGCCGGAGCCGGCGATGAGCGGGCCGAAGCCCGCATCATCGGCTGAGCCGGCCCGAGTGGCCCGTCCGGCCGACGCACTCGGCCGCGCGTTTTCGGTCGGCTCGGCGTCTTTGCCCGGCTCGGCGTCTTTGCCCGGCTCGGCGTCGTTGCCGCGCTCGGGGTCCTTGCCCCGCTCGGCGTCCTTGCCCGGCCCGGCGCCTGGGCCCGGCGTGGCTGGGTCGGTGGCGGCGGCCCGGTCGGCCGGCTTCGCCGGGTCTGTGGCTGCCGGCGGTGAGGCTGCGCCTGTGATCAGCGTTTTTCTGGCTGATGACGACGCAGGGTTCCGGGCCGCCTATCGGAAGCTGTTCGAGCGGACGCCGGGCTTCCGGCTGTGCGGCGAGGCGGCCGACGGCGCCGAGGCGGCCCGGTTGGCCCTCGCGCTCAAGCCGAACGTTGCCCTGCTCGACGTGCAGATGCCGGGCGCGACCGGGCTTGAGGCGGCCCGCCGGATCCTGCCGTCGGCGGCCACCCGCGTGATCATGCTGACGACGTTCGACCTCGATGAGTACGTCTACGAGGCTCTGTCGCTGGGAGCCTCCGGTTTTCTGCTCAAGAACGCCGCCCCGGCCGAGGTGCTGCACGCCGTCCGTACCGTCCACGCCGGACACGGCATGCTGGCGCCCGAGGTCACATCGCGGCTGCTCCATCAGTTCGCCCCGCGGCCGTCGGCCGGGCGGCACGCCTTCGCCGACGTGGTCCTCTCCGAACGTGAGCTTCAGGTCGCCCGCCTGGTCGCCCGCGGCCTCTCCAACCAGCAGATCGCCGACGAGTTGCGGCTCAGCCTGGAGACGGTACGCACCTACCTGCGCCGGATGTTCGCCAAGCTCGGCATCAACGACCGCACCCACCTGGCCGTCCTGGCCTATCAGGCCGGCCTCCTTCACGACGACCGCTGAGGCCATCAACCCAGGATCCTAGGATGCCAGGAAGGGCGAGTGCGCGGCCACAGCCCGGCCACAGTTCGCGAATCGACCAGGCTGGCATCCGTCGCCGATCCGCGATCTGATGCGGCCCGCGTCAGCCGGCCGCCGTGACGAGAGCCCAGGGCGCGGGTTCAGGGGAGTCGCTCGGCGACGAAGATGGCGGGTGACGGGCGTTCGGTTCCAGCCGCCATAGCGGCAGGCGACGGTCTCCAAGGAAGACGCCGACTTCGCCGGTCAGTGCCCGCGTTGCGTTGGTCGTGCGCCGCGGCGAAGTCCGCCCCGGCCCGGAGCACGCAAACGGGTTTGGGTCTCCTTCCGGGGGACGCGGGCGGCGCCGCCGGTCGCCGAGGGTGGGCCGGTGCGGGTGGAGCGGGTGAGCAAGCGCTACGGCCGGGGGCGTTGGGTGCTGCGCGACGTCGACCTGGCCCTGGCCGGCGGGGAGGCGGTGACGATCACCGGGGCGAACGGGTCGGGGAAGTCGACGCTGCTGCGGATGCTGGCCGGCGTGTCGCGGCCGACGCGGGGCGTGGTCACCGGGCGTCCGGCGAGCGTCGGCTTTGTGCCGGACCGGTTTCCGGCCGGTGATGCGATGTCGTCGGTCGCCTACCTTACGCACGCCGGGCGCATCCGGGGCCTGCGCGGCGCGGTCGCCGCGAGGAAGGGGCTCGAGCTGCTCGACCGGCTTCAGCTGGCGGGTGGGGTGCGGACGCCGATCCGGGCGCTGTCCAAGGGCAACGCGCAGAAGGTCGCGCTGGCCCAGGCGCTGCTGGTGCCGCCGGGGCTGCTCGTGCTCGACGAGCCCTGGTCGGGGCTGGACGCGACCGCGCACGGGGTGCTCGGCGAGATCCTGCGCGAGGTGACCGAAGGTGGTGGCGCCGTGGTGTTCACCGACCATCGGGAAGCTGTCGGGCGACGACACGCTGCCACCGCGTACGGGATCTTGGAAGGGCGAGTGAATCGCCTGCCGGCACCGACGGTCGTTGGGGCGGCGGAGCCGTCACGGATCGTGCTGGTCGATCGGACCGGGCGGGCGATGCCGCTCGATTGGGCCCGCCAGCCGGGCGTGCTGGCGGTCGGTCCGGGGCCGCACCTGACGGTGCGAGACACGGAGAGCGACGGACTTCTGCTCACTGCCTTACGTCACGGTTGGTCGGTCGAGGAGGTACGGCGTTGCCGGCGCTGATTCGCTACTACCTGGCGGCGACCGTCCACGGGCAGCGCTATCTGGCTCCGCTGCTGTTCGATCTGGCCGTGCTGTCGGTCTTCACGATCAACGACGCCGGGCCGCTGATCGGCAGTTACGTGGTGTCGGCGGCGAGTCTGCTGCTGACCTCGTGCTGGCTGACCGTGACGATCGTGAACCTGGAGGATCCGGTCCGGCGGGCGATCACGCTGGTGGCCGCCGGGGGAGCGATGCGGGTGCTGGCCGCCGAGGCGGGTCTGGCGGTGCTGGCCGGCGGCGCGCTGATCGGGGTCGGGACGATCTTCCCGATCGTGTCGGGCTCGCACACCGTGACGTGGGACGACGTTGCGGCGGGGATTCTGGCTCAGGTGACCACGACCGCGGTCGGGATCGCGGTCGGGCTGCTGTGTTCGCGGCTGGTCGTGCCGCGGCCCGGGTATTCGCTGATCCTGGCACTGGCCGTGATCGTCGCCGTGCCGCTGACGCCCGGGTTGCCGCCGGTGCATTCGATGCTGCGCCGGATGTCGTCGGCCGGCGGTTCCGTGCCGGCCGGGCCGCTCGCCGCCGACGCATTGATCGCGGCTTTTGTCCTCCTCGGCGCGTTCGCTGTGACGCATCGGATTGCGGTCCGGCGCGACTGATCCCAAAATCATGCAACCTCCCGAGCGCGCGAGCCGTCAGGGGCGTGTGAGAAGCGAAGGAGGGCTTGTGAGAACAGAGCGTGACGAGCAGTTCCACAGCTTCGTGCTCAGCCACCGCCCCGGGCTGGTGCGGACGGCCACCCTGCTGACGGCCGGCGACGGACATCTGGCCGAGGATCTGGTCCAGTCCGCGCTGACCAAGCTCTATGTGGCCTGGCCGTCGTTCCGGCGGGCCGACAACCCCGAGGGCTACCTGCGCCGCACCCTGGTCAACGCCCTGACCGACGAGCGGCGGCGCTGGTGGCGCCGTCACGAGCGGTCGATGGCGGAACCTCCCGACCAGGTCCGCGACGAGCCGGGCGGCGGTGAACTCGACGAGGGGTTGCGCAGCGCGCTGCGTGACCTGCCGCCGAAGATGCGCGCCGCGGTGGTGTTCCGCTACTTCTACGACCTCGACGTCGCCGACACCGCCGACGCCCTCGGCTGTTCCGTGGGCACGGTGAAGAGCCAGACCGCCCGGGCACTCGACCGCCTGCGCAACGTCCTCGCACCCAGCATTCCCCTGACAGGAGTCACCCGATGATGGAACTGCACGACCGGCTCGACCGCCTGGCCGGCCCGGCCGTCGAGGCGACGTCGTCCCAGGCCGACGCCGACCTCGCCCGCGGACGCCGTGCGCTTCGGCGGCGGCGTACGGTCAAGGGCGCCGCAACCGGCGTCTTCGCCGTCGCCGCGGCAGCCGCCGCACTCGCCTACGGCACCGCGTCGCAGCCCGCCTCCCACCCGGCCGCCGGATCCGCCGCGTCCGTTGTGCCGGCCGCGCCCCGGCCCGCCGTGGTCTCGGCGAAGCTGGTCGCCTACCAGGGCGAGCAGCCGAAGGGCTACACGATCGACAAGGTGCCGGCGGGCTGGGAGATCCAGGGCGTCGACCCGTCGGTCCTGACGATCGCCCCGATCGACGCCAAGGACAAGGATCCGCACACCTTCGTCGGCAAGATCGCGATCATGCTGCAGTCGCAGGACGAGCACGTCACCCCGTCCGGCACCACGGTCAAGATCGACGGGAAATCCGGCTTCCTGATCACGCCGGAGGGTCAGACCGACGGCCGCACCCTGTACGTGAAGCAGCCCAACGGCGTCTACCTGATCATCCAGATCTGGGACGCCAAGGGCTGGACCAACGACGCGATCGTCGAGTTCGCGGCCGGCATCCACGTGCTGTCGACGGCCGTGCAGGGCCGCGGCTGATCCGGATCGGGCCCGGCGCCGCCACGCCGGGCCCGTTCGGCTTCGTAGCCCGACCGCTCGGCTAATCCATTCCGGACATACACGGGTCCATCGTGGTTCGATGAACGTCTCCCGTCCGAAAGCTCTCCTGCTGGGCCTGGCCGTCGTCGGCGCCCTGGTCGCAGGCTGTCAGCCCACGTCGCCGCCCGCCGGCGGCACTTCCACCCCCGCCGCGACCACGGACGCGACCACCGACCCGGCCCTGGCCGGCGCCACCGACCCGGCCGCCGATCCCGCCGCGGTCGAGCCGCCGGCCACGGACGCCCCGGCCACGGGCGCGGCGGCCACAGGCGCGCCGACCAGCCGGCCGCCGGCGACGGCCGCGAAGCCGGCCACCCCGAAGAAGCCGGCCGCCAAGCCGACGACCCGCAAGCCGGCCCCGAAACCGAAGCCCACCACGAAGAAGCCGGCCCCGAAGCCGACGACCAAGCCGCCGGCCACGCGGGTCGTGCATCCGGGAGCCTTCTGCGCGCCCGTCGGAGCGCGGGGCGTCACCAGCAAGGGCACGCCGATGCGCTGCACCTTGAAGGCCGGCGAGGACCGCGCCCGCTGGCGAGCGGCCTAGGGTTCGAGGCCCGGGCGCGGTTCCGCCGCACGCACCGGGCCTCTACCAGCCGCGGTCGTGCCATTCGGCCAGGTGGGGGCGTTCGGCGCCGAGGGTCGAGTCTTTGCCGTGGCCGGGGTAGAACCAGGTGTCGTCGGGCAGGCGGTCGAAGAGCTTGCGCGAGACGTCGTTGAACAAGGACTCGAAATGGGCCTTGTTCTTGTGGGTGTTGCCGACGCCGCCCGGGAAGAGCGAGTCGCCGGTCCAGAGGTGGGCGATGCCGCCCGGCTCCTGATAGAGCAGGGCGATCGAGCCCGGCGTGTGGCCGACCAGGTGGATCACCTCGAGCTCGCACTCGCCGACCGTGACCCGGTCGCCGTCGGCCAGGGTGTGGGTGACCACCGGGATCTCGACCGCGTCGTCGGCGTGGGCCAGCGACTCGGCGCCGGTGGTGGCGACCACGTCGGCCAAGGCCTGCCAGTGGTCGGGGTGGCGGTGGGTGGTCACCACCGTTTCGAGGCCGGCCGGGCCGACCAGGCTGAGCAGGGTCGGCGCGTCGGCTGCGGCGTCGATCAGCAGCTGGGAGCCGCCGCAGGTCAGCAGGTAGGCGTTGTTGTCGAACTTGCCGACCGAGACCTTGCGCATGGTTATCGGGCCGAGGGTGCGTTCGGCGGCGGTGCCGCCGCGCTCGACGTCTCCGGTGTAGGCCATGGTCACTTCCACCTCGCGGGTACGGGAAGCTCGCCGTCCGGCGAGACGGTGAGGTCGGTGCCGTCGGCGCGGCCGGCCAGCCAGGCGGCCAGGGATTTGGTCGGTCCGCCGATCACCGGGGCGGCGCCGTCGGCGGCGCCGAGGGGCAGGGGGTGCTCGACGCCCCAGGGGCGAAGGATCATCGGCGGGCTGTCGGTGGCTCCGGCGGCGATCTCGCGCAGCAGCCGCAGGGCGAACGCGTCCGACCAGTCGCCGGGGGTGTAGCGGTCGCCGAGGTCGACGTGGTGCACCTCGACCTCGCGCAGGCGCGCCCACGGAACCGCGGCCGCCGGCTGGCCGATGGGGGGAAGAACCACCGTCCACGCCTCGGCCGGCATCGCGGCTCCGGCATCGGCGAACCGCTCGTGGGACGCCTTGATGTCCTCGATCTGCGCGCGCAGCGGGCGGGCCGCGCCCTCCTCGATGCCGGCCACCCGGGCCTCGGGCGACGCGTACATCGGGGTTTCGACGCCGGTGCGGGCCCAGGTGAGCAGGTTGGTCTGGGCGTCGGCGTTGCGGGCGAGGTGGCTGAGCACGTGGCCGAGCGTCCAGCCGGGCAGCAGCGAGGGCGACCCGAGCGACGCCGGGTCGAGATCCTGCGCGGTCCGCAGGAGTTCCTCGGTGGCGCGGTCGACGTCGGTCAGCAACACGAGCGGATCCATCGTCATGACTGACTGCACCGAGCGGCAATCGGCGGAACCGGCCCACGGCGCCGCAGGCGAGGGCCAGGAAGGCATGACATAGCTAGCACAGTCATGACTGACTGCACCGAGCGGCAATCGGCGGAACCGGCCCACGGCGCCGCAGGCGAGGGCCAGGAAGGCATGACATAGCTAGGACAGCCACGTTGGCAACCCTAGTGGACCGGAATTCGCTTCCGCTGCGGGTAGCGGGGACCGTACCGTCGGTGCAGACACGCCGACGGGTTCGCAGGGAGGTGAGGAACGTGCTGTTGGTCGTCGTTGCGTCCCTTCACCCGGAGGCTCGCGCCTGAGCGCGCCCTCCCTTTTCCCGCAAAGGGTTCCCATGTCACAGATGCTGTCCCGGCTCGGCTGGGACGAGACTCTCGCATCCGCCTACCGCGTCCTCGACCGCCCCGACTCCCTGCCGGGCCGGGTGCTGCGCGCCGACCGCGGCGTCTGCACCGTGATGACCGAGCAGCAGACCGAGCGCGCGTCGCTCGGTGGCGGCGTGCTGGTCAGCGGCGCCCGGGATCCGGCCGATCTTCCGTGTGCCGGTGACTGGGTGGTGCTGCGCCGCTGGCCCGGCCACCGGGTCACCGTCGAGTGCGTGCTGCCGCGGCGCACCGCCCTGATCCGGCGCACCGCCGACAAGGACGCCTCCGGGCAGGTGCTGGCCGCCAACATGGACACGGTCGCGGTGGTCGAGCCGATGCATCCGGAGCCGGTCGATGCCCGCGTCGAGCGTCTGCTGGCGCTGGCCTGGGAGTCCGGGGCCGACCCGGTGGTCTTTCTCACCAAGTGCGATACGTCGGCCGAGCCCGAGGCGGTCGCCCGGCAGATCGCCGGGCTCGCGCCGGGCATTCCGGTGGTCGCGGTCAGCGTGCGGCTCGGGCTGGGCGTCGAGCAGGTCCGGGCGTACGCGCGGAGCGGGCGCACCCTGGCTCTTCTCGGACGTTCCGGGGCGGGCAAGTCGACGCTGGTCAACGCCCTCGCCGGTACGCCGGTCATGCCCGTACAGCAGATCCGTGACGCGGACGGCAAGGGGCGGCACACCACCGCGTACCGGAATCTGGTTCTGTTGCCGCAGGGCGGCGCCGTGCTCGATACGCCGGGCATCCGGGGGGTGGGTCTGCTCGAGACCGGCACCGGTCTCGACCGGGCGTTCGCCGAGGTGACCGCCCTGGCCGAGCAGTGCCGGTTCGACGACTGCCGGCACGAGGGTGAGCCGGGTTGCGCGGTGGCGGCGGCGCTGGCCGACGGCATGTTGTCGCCGCGCCGGCTGGAGAGCTGGCGCAAGCTGCGGCGCGAGGTCGAGGTGGAGAGCGCCCGGCGTTCGGTGCGGCTGGCCGAGGCGGCCGGGAAGCGACGTCGCCGTCCCTGACCCGGCTCTGGCAGACTGCACCGGTGCGCGCGGTGAACGAGGTGGTCGAGGAGCAGCCGGCCGAGACTCCGCCGTCGCCGGCCGTGCCGGTCGAACCGGGCCGAAGGGCGCGCGATCTCTGGCCGCTGGTCAGCTACGCGGCGCTGTCGGTCTTCGTGATGTTCCGGCTCTGGCTCGACCCGAACGGGCGGGTGCTGTCCGGCAACAAGGACGACCACGGCTTCTTCCTGTTCGTGATGGCGCACGGCGAGCGGGTGTTGTTCCACGGGGCCAACCCGTTCTCCGACGACCGGCTCAACGCGCCCGGCGTCGTCAACATGATGGCCAACACGTCGGTGCTCGGACTGAGCATCCCGATGGCCCCGGTCACCCACTTCTTCGGGCCCGGCGTCTCGGTCGTGTTCCTGCTCACGCTGGGCCTCGCCGGCACCGCCGCGGCCTGGTACTGGGTGTTGTCGCGGCACTTCGTGCGCAGCCGGGTGGCGGCGTGGATCGGCGGTCTGTGGTGCGGGTTCGCGCCGGCCATGATCTCGCACTCCAACGCCCATGTGAACTTCGTCAACGCGTGGCTGGTGCCGTTCATCGTGCTGCAGGTGGTGCGCCTGCGGGAGCCGGGGCGCGTGTGGCGGGGCGGGATCACGATCGGGCTGCTCGTGGTGGGGCAGGTCTTCCTCAACGAGGAGGTGCTGCTGTTCACCGCATTGGCGCTCGGGGCGTTCGTCGTGGCGTACGCGCTCTCGGTTCCGCGCCGCGCGATGCGCGAGGCGCGGCAGTTCCTGGCCGGTCTCGGGGTCGCGGTTCTGGTCGCTCTGGTCCTGCTGGCCTATCCGCTGTGGTGGCAGTTCACGCAGGGCGGCAGCTATCGCGGGCAGCCGTTCGCGCCGGACCAGTACGTGACCGATCTGGCTTCGCTGGGCACGTTCGGCCGGCAGTCGGTGGCCGGGAACGTGACGCTGGCCCGCGCGCTCAGCGTGAGCGCGACCGAGGACGACACGTTCTTCGGACCGTTCGGCCTCGTGATGATCATCGTGTCGATGGTCGTGCTGTGGCGCTCGCTGGCCGCCCGGGCGACCGCGATCGCCGGCATCGCCGTGCTGGTCTGCTCGCTCGGCACCAAACTGCGGGTGGGCAGCGTCGTCACGCCGATTCCGCTGCCGTTCGGGCTGCTCAGGCACCTGCCGCTGATCGACCTGGTGAGCGTGGTGCGGTTCGGGATGGTCGCCGCGGTGATCGCCGGCGTGCTGCTGGCGCTGGCGACCGACCGCCTTACCTCCTTCTCGGCGAGGGGGCGGCGGTTGTTCGTGGCCGGGCTGGTGCTCGCGCTCGTGCCGCTGACGCCGAAGCCGCTGGCTACTTTCGATGCGGCGCCGCTGCCGGCCTTCCTGGCCGACGGGACGTGGCGGCAATATGTCACCGGCGATCACACTCTGGTGACGGTGCCGTTGCCCGAGGTGACGACCGGGCGCGAGGGGATGCGGTGGGCGGCGCTGACGGGGTTGCGGATCCCGATGCCGCGGGGCTATTTCATGGGTCCGGCGAATCCGCCGGGTGATCTCACCGGTTCCTGGACCGCGCCGCCCCGGCCGACCTCGACCATGCTGCGCGACATCGTCTTCACCGGGCGGGCCCCGGTGGTCGACGATCAGGTGCGCTCCGAGTTCCGCGCTGATCTGGCCTACTGGCGGGCGGCCGTCGTGGTGCTGGTGCCGGGTGCCGTGCACGAGGACGTGCTGCGGTCGACGGTGACCCAGGCCCTGGGGCCCCCGCGGCTGGTCGGCGGGGTCGAGATCTGGGATGTGCGGTCCCTCTCCTGAGTGACTTTCCGCCGGTCTGAAGTGCGGGAATGTGCAGCATCCGGCAGGCGCTGGGGGTAGGGCGGGGCCGCGTGGGCAAAACTTGTCAGACCCCATGGCTAGAGTGGCCGCGGCTCCACTCGTATCAGACACCTGTACGGAGAGGCTGGCTCGTGGCCGACCGTTTGACCATTCGAGGCGCGCGCGAACACAACCTGCGTGACGTCAACCTCGACCTGCCCCGTGACGCGATGATCGTGTTCACCGGCCTGTCCGGGTCGGGCAAGTCGAGCCTCGCGTTCGACACGATCTTCGCCGAGGGGCAGCGACGGTACGTCGAGTCCCTCTCGTCCTACGCCCGGCAGTTCCTCGGGCAGATGGACAAGCCCGACGTCGACTTCATCGAGGGCCTGTCGCCGGCCGTCTCGATCGATCAGAAGTCGACCTCGCGCAACCCGCGCTCGACGGTCGGCACGATCACCGAGGTCTACGACTATCTTCGTCTGCTCTATGCCCGCACCGGCATCCCGCACTGCCCGGTCTGCGGCGAGCGCATCAGCAAGCAGACCCCGCAGCAGATCGTCGACCGGGTGCTCGCCATGCCCGAGGGCACCCGCTTCATGGTGCTCGCGCCGGTCATCCGGGGCCGCAAGGGTGAATATGTCGACCTCTTCGCCGAGCTGCAGAGCAAGGGTTACGCGCGGGCCCGGGTCGACGGCGTGGTCTATGCGCTGACCGACGTTCCCAAGCTCAAGAAGCAGGAGAAGCACACCATCGAGGTGGTGGTCGACCGGCTCAGCGTCAAGGCGGCGAGCAAGCAGCGGCTGACCGACTCGGTCGAGTCGGCGCTCGGCCTGGCCGCCGGCATCGTGCTACTCGACTTCGTCGACCTGCCGGAGGACGACCCGGGCCGGGAGCGCCGCTTCTCCGAGCACCTGGCCTGCCCCAACGACCACCCGCTGGCGATCGAGGACCTCGAGCCCCGGGTCTTCTCGTTCAACGCTCCCTACGGCGCCTGCCCGGAGTGCACGGGCATCGGCACCAAGAAAGAGGTCGACCCCGAGCTGATCATCCCCGACCCGGAGCTGAGCATCCGCGAGGGCGCGATCCAGCCCTGGTCGGGCGGCTCGACGATGGAATACTTCATGCGCCCGCTCGAGGCGCTGGCCGAGGCCGAGAAGTTCAGCGTCGACACCCCGTGGCGCTCGCTTCCCGCCCGCGCGCAGAAGACGGTGCTCTACGGGTCGGAAGACCAGGTCCACGTCCGCTACCGCAACAAGTACGGCCGTGAGCGCTCCTATTACACCGGCTTCGAGGGCGTGATCCAGTGGATCGAGCGCCGGCACAACGACACCGAGAGCGACTGGTCGCGCGACAAATACGAGGGCTACATGCGCGACGTGCCGTGCCCGGTCTGCGGCGGCACCCGGCTCAAGCCCGAGGTCCTGGCGGTGACCATCGCCGGCAAGAGCATCGCCGAGGTCTGCAACCTGTCGGTGGGGGAGTGCGCCGAACTGCTGGCCACGATCGAGCTCGACGACCGGCAGAAGATGATCGCCGAGCGGGTGCTCAAGGAGATCAACGCCCGGCTGCGGTTCCTGGTCGACGTCGGCCTCGACTACCTCTCGCTCGACCGGGGCGCGGGCACGCTCTCCGGCGGTGAGGCGCAGCGCATCCGGCTCGCCACCCAGATCGGTTCCGGCCTGGTCGGCGTGCTCTACGTGCTCGACGAGCCGTCGATCGGCCTGCACCAGCGCGACAACCACCGGCTGATCGAGACCCTGGTCCGGCTGAAGAACCTGGGCAACACGCTGATCGTGGTCGAGCACGACGAGGACACGATCCGGACGGCCGACTGGATCGTCGACATCGGCCCGGGCGCGGGCGAGCACGGCGGCCACATCGTGCACAGCGGCTCGGTCGAGGGCCTGCTGGCCAACGAGAAGTCGCCGACCGGGGCCTATCTGTCCGGCCGCAAGTCGATCCCGACCCCGGCCACCCGGCGCCCGCAGGTCGCCGGCCGCGAGCTGGTCGTGCAGGGCGCCCGCGAGCACAACCTGCGCAACCTCAGCGTCGGCTTCCCGCTCGGGCAGTTCATCGCGGTCACCGGGGTGAGCGGCTCCGGCAAGTCGACGCTGGTCAACGACATCCTCTACACGGTTCTGGCCAACCAGCTCAACGGCGCCCGCATGGTGCCCGGCCGGCACACCCGCATCACCGGCCTCGACGAGGTCGACAAGGTGGTGGGCGTCGACCAGTCGCCGATCGGCCGCACCCCGCGGTCCAACCCCGCGACCTACACCGGCGTGTTCGACAACATCCGCAAGCTGTTCGCCGAGACGACCGAGGCCAAGGTCCGGGGCTACGGCCCGGGGCGGTTCTCGTTCAACGTCAAGGGCGGCCGCTGCGAGAACTGCGCGGGCGACGGCACCATCAAGATCGAGATGAACTTCCTGCCCGACGTCTACGTCCCGTGCGAGGTCTGCAAGGGCGCGCGTTACAACCGCGAGACGCTCGAGGTGCACTACAAGGGCAGGACCATCTCCGAGGTGCTGGAGATGCCGATCGAGGAGGCGTCCGGCTTCTTCGAGGCGATTCCGGCCATCCACCGTCACCTCAAGACCCTGGTCGACGTCGGCCTGGGCTACGTCCGGCTCGGCCAGCCCGCGCCGACCCTGTCCGGTGGTGAGGCGCAGCGGGTCAAGCTCGCCTCCGAGCTGCAGAAGCGGTCGACCGGCCGCACGGTCTACGTGCTCGACGAGCCGACGACCGGCCTGCACTTCGAGGACATCCGCAAGCTGCTGATCGTGCTCAACGGCCTGGTCGACAAGGGCAACACGGTGATCACCATCGAGCACAACCTCGACGTGATCAAGACTGCCGACTGGCTGATCGACATGGGCCCCGAGGGCGGCAACAAGGGCGGGCTGGTGCTGGCCACCGGCACCCCGGAGGAACTGGCCGAGGTGGCGGACAGCCACACCGGGCAGTTCCTGCGCCCGGTGCTCGGGCTCAAGGGCAAGCCGTCGGCGTCCGCCGGCAAGGCGGCGCTGGCCCGCGCGACCAAGGCCAACGGCGCCAAGGCCGCTCCGGTCGCGGCGGCGAAGTCCCGGCCGGCCCGGTCACGGGCCAAGGCCACGGTCTGAGTTTCGTTGCCACAGCAAGTTCTCAGGTGACGCATAGCGACTAAGCCCGGTCGACGCTCTAGTGTCGATCGGGCTTGCGTGTGTTCTGGTTGACAGCCGTGCAAAAGCGACGGGCAAAGACGCTCGAACCGGTGTAACTGGTCGTTCCTCGACGACCATAAAATCGCGGGATGCCTGAACCCCGGCCGCCGCGACCCCGTATCTAACTGCGACGCCGCGTGACCACTCACGCGGACCAGCACTGGAGGACAACCCCGATGACAGACGTGCAGACGACGACCGAGCCCCACATCGGCGAGGTCGAGCCGATGCAGTCGTGCGCATGCGCTCACTCGACCCGTCGTAACGTCCTGCTCGGCGCGGGCGCGGTGGGCGCCACCGCGGTCCTGGCGGCCTGCGGCACGACCGGCGGTGCGAACGCCAACGGCACCGACTTCAGCAACAACCCGGCCCCGGCCGGCAGCGCGGGCGCCCAGGCGACCGGCGCCGGCCCGGTCGGCACCGCCGGCCCCGGGGGCACCGCCGGCCCCAACGCGGGTGACGGCGGCGGCAGCACCCCGATCGCCAAGACCGCCGACGTGAAGGTCGGCAGCGGCATCATCACGACCGACTACGTGATCACCCAGCCGACCGCCGGTCAGTTCAAGGCATTCAGCAAGGTCTGCCCGCACCAGGGCTGCGACGTCAACAAGGTGGACGGCGGCGTGATCAGCTGCCCGTGTCACGGCAGCCAGTTCTCGGTCAAGGACGGCTCGGTCGTCACCGGCCCGGCGGCCCACGGCCTGACCGCCAAGAACGTCAAGGTCGACGGCGGCAACATCGTCTCGGCCTGATCTTCGGCCCGGCCGGAGGTCCGCCCCCGTGGCGGCGGCGACGGACCTCCGGTCGGACAATCATGTCAGTCCCCCGCACTAGTCTTGAGAACTGTGCCTGACCCCTCCAGCTACCGCCCCGCCCCGGGCACGATTCCCGAGGCTCCCGGCGTTTACCGCTTCCGCGATCCGACCGGCCGCGTCATCTACGTCGGCAAGGCGAAAAACCTGCGGAACCGGTTGAATTCCTATTTCGCCGACACGTGGTCGCTGCACGCACGCACGCAGCAGATGGTCACCACCGCGGGCAGCGTCGACTGGGTGACGGTGGGCACGGAGGTCGAAGCCCTCCAGCTGGAGTTCTCGTGGATCAAAGAGTTCGATCCGCGCTTCAACGTCAAATACCGTGACGACAAGTCCTATCCGTTCCTCGCGGTCACCCTCAACGAGGAGTTCCCCCGGCTGCAGGTGATGCGGGGCGCCAAGCGCAAGGGCGTGCGCTACTTCGGACCCTATTCGCACGCCTGGGCCATCCGCGAGACCCTCGACCTGTTGCTACGCGTGTTCCCGGCCCGCACCTGCTCGAGCGGCGTCTTCAAGCGGTCGGGCCAGATCGGCCGTCCCTGCCTTCTGGGCTACATCGGCAAGTGTTCGGCGCCCTGCGTCGGCTCGGTCAGCGCCGACGAGCACCGGCAGATCGTCGACGACTTCTGCGACTTCATGGCCGGCCGCACCGACACGTTCGTCAAGCGGCTCGAGCGCGACATGATGCAGGCCAGCGAGGAGCTGGAGTTCGAGCGGGCGGCCCGGCTGCGCGACGACATCGCCGCGCTGCGCCGGGCGATGGAGAAGCAGACCGTGGTGCTCGGCGACGGCACCGACGCCGACGTGGTCGCGTTCGCCGAAGACCCGCTCGAGGCGGCGGTCCAGGTGTTCCACGTCCGCGACGGCCGGGTCCGCGGCCAGCGCGGCTGGGTCGTCGAAAAGGTGGAGGACCTGACGACCGGCGACCTGGTGCACCACTTCTGCAGCCAGATGTACGGCGAGGGCCAGGGCGAGGGCGACGTCCCCCGCGAACTGCTGGTGCCCGCGCTGCCCGACGACGCGGCGGCCCTGGGCGACTGGCTCTCCGAGCACCGGGGCAGCCACGTCAGCCTGCGGGTGCCCCAGCGCGGCGACAAGCGGGCCCTGCTCGAGACCGTGTCCCGCAACGCCGGCGAGTCGCTGCAGCGGCACAAGCTGCGCCGGTCCGGCGACCTGACCACCCGCAGCAAGGCGCTCGACGAGATCGCCGAGGCGCTCGGGCTCGACTCGGCGCCATTGCGCATCGAGTGTTTCGACGTCTCGCAGATCCAGGGCACCGACGTGGTGGCGTCCATGGTGGTCTTCGAGGACGGGCTGCCCCGCAAGAGCGAATACCGTCGGTTCACCGTCCGCGGCAACCCGGACGGCAGCGGCATGGACGACCTGTCGGCGATGAGCGAGGTCATGCGGCGGCGGTTCGCCCGCTACAAGGCGGAGGCGGGAGCCTCCGCGCCGCGCGACCTGCCCGAGCCTCCGTCCGACCTGGACGACGACGAGATCGCGACCAACGAGCTGCCCGGCATCGATCCGCTGACCGGCAAGCCGCGCCGCTTCGCGTATCCACCCCAGCTGATCGTGGTGGACGGCGGCCAGCCGCAGGTCAACGCGGTCGCCACGGTGATGGCCGACATGGGCATCACCGACGTCGCGCTGTGCGGGCTGGCCAAGCGGCTCGAAGAGGTGTGGCAGCCCGGCGACGACTTCCCGGTGATCCTGCCGCGCACGTCGGAGTCGCTCTACCTGTTGCAGCGGGTCCGCGACGAGGCCCACCGGTTCGCGATCACGTTCCACCGGCAGCGGCGGTCGAAGCGGATGACGGCGTCCGCGCTGGACAGTGTGCCCGGGCTGGGGGAGACGCGGCGCAAGGCGCTGCTGCGGCATTTCGGGTCGCTCAAGCGGCTGTCGGCGGCCACCCCGGAGGAGATCACCGAGGTGCCGGGGATCGGGCGGGTGACGGCCGAGGCGGTCCTGGCCGCGCTCAAAGCGCCGGCGGCCGGCGCGGCCGCGGAACCGGCGGCCCCGGGCGCCGTGCCGGCGGGCGGGGCGGGCAAACCCAAGACCCGGTCGCGCACCGCCGGCCTGCCCGCACCGGCCCCGGTCCGGACGCCGAGCGAGACGTAGGAACGCGGGCGACACGTGACATTCACGCGTCCGGCAAAATGGCCGGACGTTATCGGCCTAGGATGATGGCCTTCAGTCCGCTCTGGGTGGTGGGCGGGGCGGTGGGATGGATGTCCGCCCGGTGGGGTGCGGGCGCAACGACGCGGGAGGCGTGCGTGACGGAGTTCGATTCGTCGGACCTCGAACTGGATCCCGACGGCGAAGTGGTCGAACCGGACGAGGGCGGCACCGACCTGGTGGTGGTCACCGGCGTCTCCGGCGGCGGCCGCAGCACGGTCGCCCGGGCGCTGGAAAACGTCGGCTACTACGTGGTCGACAACCTGCCCCAGGCCCTCATGCTCGACATGGCCCAGCTGGCGTTCCAGGCCGGCGGCGCCGCGCGGCGTACGGCAATGGTGCTGGATGTTCGCAGCCGGGCCTTCTCCACCGACCTGGCCGGCGCGGTTCATGCCCTGCGTGACCGCGGCTTCTCGCCCCGGGTCGTCTTCGTCGACGCCGACGACGAGGTGCTGATCCGGCGGTTCGAGTCGGTGCGCCGCTCGCATCCGCTGCAGGGCGACGGCCGGCTGGCCGACGGCATCGCGGCCGAGCGCAAACTGCTCGAGGAGGCCCGCGAGCAGGCCGACGTGATCATCGACACCAGTCACCTCAACGTCAACCAGCTGCGCCGCCGGGTCGAGGAGCTGTTCGGCGGCGAGGACGCGCGCCGGCTGCGCATCACCGTGCTGTCCTTCGGCTTCAAATACGGCCTGCCGCCCGACGCCGACTACGTGGTCGACGCCCGCTTCCTGCCCAACCCGTTCTGGGTGCCCGAGCTGCGCGACCACACCGGGCTCGAAGAGGCGGTGAGCAACTACGTGCTCGGGCAGGAGGGCGCCAACAACTTCGTCGCGTCGTACGCCAACCTGATCGCGGCCACCGCCCCCGGCTTCGAGCGCGAGGGCAAGCGCTACCTCACCGTCGCGGTCGGCTGCACCGGCGGCAAGCACCGCAGCGTGGCGATCGCCGAGGAGCTCACCGCCCAGCTGCGCGACATCCGCCTCTCCGCCCACGCCTCGCACCGCGATCTGGGGCGCGAGTGACTTTGCGGGTGGTCGCGTTCGGTGGCGGCCACGGCCTGAGCGCCTCGCTCCGTGCCCTGCGCCGGTGCTCCCGCGAGCTCGACCTCGAGATCACCGCGATCGTCACCGTCGGCGACGACGGCGGCTCCAGCGGGCGATTACGCGCCGAACGCGACGCGCTCATCCCGCCCGGCGACCTGCGGCAGGCCCTGGCCGCCCTGGCCGCCAGAGAGCCGCACACGCAGCGCACCGCCGAGCTGCTCCAGCACCGGTTCGCCGCCATGCCGGCCGCCGAGACGCCGGACGGGCTGGCCGGGCACCCGGTCGGCAACCTGCTGCTGCTCGGCCTCATGGAGATGCTCGGCGACCCGGTGGCCGCGCTCGACCACGCGGCGGCCATGGTCGGAGCCCAGGGCCGGGTGCTGCCGATGGCCCGGCGCAAGATCGACATCGAGGCGGACGTGCTCGGCGCCGACCCGTCGCGGCCCGACGAGGTGACGACGGTGCGCGGCCAGCACAACGTCGCGGTCACCCCCGGGCACCTGGCGGCGGTCCGCATCGAGCCGCCCGACCCGCCGACCTGCGACGAGGCGATCGCCGCCATCACCGGCGCGGACTGGCTGATCTTCGGTCCGGGCAGCTGGTACACCAGCGTGCTCCCGCACCTGCTGGTGCCCGGCCTGGCCGCCGCGATCAGCGCCAGCCCGGCCCGCCGGCTGGTCACGCTCAACCTGGCCACCGACAACGAGACCCACGGCCTGTCGGTCGCCGATCACCTGGCGGCGCTCCACTGGTACCGTCCCGGTCTGCGGGTCGACACCGTGCTCGCCGACGCCAAATGGGTGGGCGAGCCCGAGCCGGTGCACCAGGCGGCCGAGTCGCTCGGCGCCCAGCTCGTATTGGCACCGCTGGCCGTTGCGGACGGCAGCCCCAGGCATGATCCTGAGGCGTTGGGCGTTGCACTGGTGCCGGTATTGGGCGCCGCTCGTTAAAGCAGAGGCGTACCACGGCACACACTGTTCAAGATCCGGCGCATGAGGTGAGCAACACGATGGCGATGACGGCAGCGGTCAAGGATGAGCTGAGCCGGGTCGACGTGCCCAAGCCCTGCTGCCGCCGGGCGGAGATGGCGGCCCTGCTGCGCTTCGCGGGCGGCCTGCACATCGTCTCCGGCCGGGTCGTGGTCGAGGCCGAACTGGACACCGGCGCGGTCGCCCGGCGCCTGCGGCGCGAGATCGGTGAGGTCTACGGCTACCAGAGCGAGGTGCACGTTCTCGCCTCCGGCGGCCTGCGCAAGGGCAGCCACTACATCGTCCGCATCGTCAAGGACGGCGAGGCCCTGGCCCGCCAGACCGGTCTGCTCGACGTCCGCGGCCGCCCGGTCCGCGGCCTCCCGCCGCACGTCGTCTCGGCCAACGTCTGCTGCGCGGTCGCCGCCTGGCGCGGCGCCTTCATGGCCCACGGCTCCCTCACCGAGCCGGGCCGCTCCAGCGCCCTCGAGATCACCTGCCCGGGCCCCGAGGCCGCGCTGGCCCTGCGCGGCGCCGCCCGCCGCATCGGCATCACGGCCAAGGAACGCGAGGTCCGCGGCGTCGACCGCGTCGTCATCAAGGACGGCGACGCCATCTCGGCCCTGCTCACCCGCATAGGAGCCCACGCCAGCGTCCTGGCCTGGGAGGAACGCCGGGTCCGCCGCGAGGTCCGGGCCACGGCCAACCGCCTGGCCAACTTCGACGACGCCAACCTCCGCCGCTCCGCCCGCGCCGCCGTCGCAGCGGCCGCCCGGGTCACCCGCGCCCTGGAGATCCTGGCCGAGGAGGCCCCCAACCACCTGACCTCGGCGGGCCGGCTGCGCCTGGAGCACCGGCAGGCCTCCCTGGAGGAACTGGGCGCCCTCGCCGACCCGCCGCTGACCAAGGACGCGATCGCCGGCCGCATAAGGCGTCTGCTCGCCCTCGCCGACAAGCGCGCCCGCGACCTGGGCATCCCCGACACCGAGGCCGCCGTCACCCCCGAGATGATGGCCTGCTGAGCGGGTTATCCACAGGGCGCGGTCGCGTGGTTTCCCGGGGCGACCCGGAGCGCGAGAATCCTCGTGTGAGCGACAAGAATCTGGAACAACGGGTGACCGCGGTCGAGGCCGAGGTCGCCGAGGTGCGCCGGGAAGCGGCGGCGGCGCGTGCGCTGGCCGCCGGGGCCAACCGGGACGTGGCGGACTATCGGGCCCAGATGCGCGCGCACACGCGCGGGCTCGAGGCGCTGAGACAGACCCAGATCGAGCACAAGGCCGACCTCGCCGATCTCCGAGCCGAGGTCCGCGCCCGATTTGCCGAGGTCAATGCGAGTCTGCAAACCATCGTGGGCCTGCTGCGGCAACGTGCCGAATAGGGCTTGCTGACGGCTCACTGCCGGGAGACCTCAGAAGTACGCGTCCTCCAACCAGCTCTGGGCCCGACAAGCCGGCCTGATTGCAACCCCGGGCCGCAGCGCCGCCGCCGGCCGGGCGGACACGCACTATCGGCACTTCCGCAGCTTCTCGGCGCTAGTGTCTTGTGGCGAGCGCTACCGGCCTCAGATAAGCCATCGGGTTCGCCGGGCGCCGCGATGCGGTCGTCGCGGCACAGAACGCATTCGGCGAGAGGCGCCTCGGCACGGCCCGGCGAAGGCGGAGATGCTCCCCGCCACGGCGGCCGCCCGGGCGGGATCTTCCAGCTGCCACGGATGGGCCGGCTCGCGGTGGATGGCGTTCAGCGCCGGGCGCATGTCGGCGTCCCCGGGCAGGCGCGGCCACCTCAGCGCATCGCCGGCGGGCTTCCGCGCTCCGCAGTCCGGCGCCCGCACGATCGGGACAGCCGGGCCGGGTTTGCTCGATGGCCTCCCAGGGGCGGTTCGAAACACCTCGACCAGAGCCGGCCGGGCATGCTGCCCAGCCGGGCATCTGGTCCGGGCGAACGAACTGCCGGGCCGGGTGGGTTCCCGGAGCGGTCTTGCATGGGTGGTCCTGCTGAGCGGCGTTTGCTGGGCGGCGTTTGCTGGGCGGCCTTGCTGGACCGCCTTGCTGGACCGCCTTGCTGGACCGCCTTGCTGGACCGCCTTGCTGGACCGCCTTGCTGGGCGGCCTTTGCTGGACCGCCTTGCTGGGCGGCCTTTGCCGGGCGGCCTGATCCTGGCGGCGATCCGGGTGGCCGGCGGCAGCAGGCTCGGGACCGACCAATTCTTCCTCACCTCGTGGAGGGCGACCTGGGCGGACGCTCAAATGACCGTTGGTCGGCGTGAACGCACACGGGCTCCGCGGAGCGGGTGGTGGGCGCGCGGGTGGTGGGGCGCGCGGGTGATGGGGCGCGCGGGTGGTGGGGCGCGCGGGTGTGGCAGCGTCGGCCTAGTGGTGGCAGCGTCGTCTTGGGCGACTGATTTGACCGCCGGGCGCTGAAGCTGATCGACGACGGGTCGTCGGACCCGAACGGGTGCCGAGACCGCTGAGCCCGGGTGCCTCAGCGTTGTCGCCGCCGCTGGCAACGCGGCTACTGACGGTCACGCCTGAGAGGCTTGTCCGGTGTCGCCGGCCCGGGGGTGACCCAGCGCCGGGCCGGAATTGGCGCCGGCCCGGTGTTGCAGCAGGTCGGGGCCCTCGGGGCGGGACGGGGAGGTGCGGTTGGGGCGGATTGCGCCGTACGGTATGGGGGTTTTGAGGGAAATGGAAAGTGAAGCGGGGGTGATAACGGTTCCGTCGCAACCCCGACGGTGGGTGCTCAGCGGGCTCGGATAGGGTTCGGGGTGACGGCGACGGTGCCGGCAGCTCGGCCGACCCAAGCCGTGACGCCGCCGAAGTGCTGGCGCGGCGGCTCATTGGTGGCCGGACGCCCCCTTGCCGGCCTCGACATCTGGTCGGCACGCAGATCCTCCGCCGGTCGCAGACTCCGGCGGACCGAAACGAGGAGATCCACCTGTGACCATCCGGGTTGGCATCAACGGCTTCGGCCGTATCGGCCGCAACTTCTTCCGGGCGGTTCTCGCCTCCGGTGCGGACATCGAGGTCGTCGCCGTGAACGACCTGACCGACACCGCGACGCTGGCCCAGCTGCTCAAGTACGACTCGATCCTGGGCCGCCTCCAGCAGGAGGTCAAGGCGACCTCCGACGAGATCACCGTGGGCGGCAAGGCGATCAAGGTGTTCGCCGACCGTGACCCGGCCAACCTCAAGTGGGGCGACGTCGGCGTCGACGTGGTCATCGAGTCGACCGGCTTCTTCACCGACGCCACCAAGGCCAAGGTGCACGCCGAGAACGGTGCCAAGAAGGTCATCATCTCGGCGCCGGCCAAGAACGAGGACATCACGATCGTGATGGGCGTCAACGACAATCTGTACGACGCCGCCAAGCACAACATCATCTCGAACGCGTCCTGCACCACCAACTGCCTCGCCCCGATGGCGAAGGTCCTCAACGACACGATCGGCATCGAGCGTGGCCTGATGACCACGATCCACGCCTACACCCAGGACCAGAACCTGCAGGACGGCCCGCACAAGGACCTGCGCCGCGCCCGCGCCGCCGCCCTCAACGTGGTGCCGACCTCGACCGGTGCCGCCAAGGCGGTCAGCCTGGTGCTGCCCGAGCTCAAGGGCAAGCTCGACGGCTTCGCGATGCGCGTGCCGATCCCGACCGGCTCGGCCACCGACCTGACCTTCCAGGCCGGCAAGGAGACCTCGGTCGACGAGGTCAACGCCGCGATCAAGGCCGCCGCGGACGGCCCGCTCAAGGGCATCCTGGTCTACACCGAGGACCCGATCGTCTCGTCGGACATCGTCACCGACCCGGCCTCCTGCATCTTCGACGCCGGCCTCACCAAGGTGATCGGCAACCAGGTCAAGGTCGTCGGCTGGTACGACAACGAGTGGGGCTACTCGAACCGCCTGGTCGACCTGGTCAAGCTGGTCGGTGCGTGAGTTGAAGAACCTCGACGACCTGCTCGGCGAGGGTGTGCAGGGTCGGCGCGTCATCGTGCGCGCCGACCTGAACGTCCCGTTCGACAAGAACCAGCCGGGCGTGATCACGGACGACGGCCGCGCCCGCGCGGTGCTGCCGACGCTGATCGCGCTGCGTGACGCGGGGGCCCGTGTCATCGTGATGTCGCACCTCGGCCGGCCGAAGGGCGCGCCCGACCCGAAGTACACGCTGGCGCCGGTCGCGACCCGCCTGGCCGAGCTGCTCGGCTCGCCGGTGGTCTTCGCGGCCGACACGATCGGTGACGACGCGCAGGAGAAGGTCGCCGCTCTGGGTGACGGCCAGGTGCTGCTGCTCGAGAACCTCCGGTTCAACGAGGGTGAGACCTCGAAGGACGACGCCGTACGCGTCGCGTTCGCCGAGCAGCTGGCCGCGTTCGCCGACTACTACGTCGACGACGCGTTCGGCGCGGTGCACCGCAAGCACGCCTCGGTGTACGACGTTCCGGCGCTGCTCCCGCACTACGCGGGCGGCCTCGTGATCAAAGAGGTCGAGGTCCTCAAGCGCGTCTCGGAGAGCCCGGAGCAGCCCTACGTGGTCGTGCTCGGCGGTTCGAAGGTCTCCGACAAGCTCGCGGTGATCAAGGCGCTGCTGCCGAAGGTCGACAAGCTTCTGGTCGGCGGCGGGATGTGCTTCACGTTCCTCAAGGCTCAGGGTCACGAGGTCGGGAAGTCGCTGCTCGAAGCCGAGATGATCGACACCTGCTCAGCGCTTCTGGAAGAGGCCGACGGCCGGATCGTCCTGCCGGTCGACGTGGTGGCGGCGAGCGAGTTCTCCGCCGACGCGGCCCACGACGTCGTCGACATCTCCGGCATTCCGGCCGACCGCCTCGGTCTCGACATCGGCCCCGCGTCGGTGTCGCTGTTCGCCGACGCGATCTCGGGCGCGAAGACCGTCTTCTGGAACGGCCCGATGGGCGTCTTCGAGCTGGCGCCGTTCGCGGCCGGCACCCGGGGCGTCGCCGAGGCCATCACCAAGATCGACGGCTTCTCGGTCGTCGGCGGCGGCGACTCGGCCGCGGCCGTGCGCACGCTCGGCATCGACGAGTCCGGCTTCGGTCACATCTCGACCGGTGGCGGCGCCTCCCTGGAATACCTCGAGGGCAAGAAGCTGCCCGGCGTCGAAGCTCTGGAGAAGTGATGTCGGAGTCACGTAAACCGGTCATCGCCGGCAACTGGAAGATGAACCTCAACCACTTCGAGGCCAATCTGCTCATCCAGAAGCTGGCCGCCGGCCTGCCGGCGGAGACGCTGGCCCAGGTCGAGGTCGTCGTGCTGCCGCCGTTCACCGACCTGCGCACCGTGCAGACCGCGGTCGACGGCGACAAGGTGCAGATCCAGTACGGCGCCCAGGACCTCTCGCCGCACAAGGGCGGGGCGTACACCGGGGACATCGCCGGCTCGATGCTGAGCAAGCTCGGCTGCACCTACGTGCTGGCCGGGCACTCCGAGCGGCGCGAATACCACCACGAGGACGACGTGCTGGTCAACGCGAAGGTCCGCGCGGCCTTCGCGGCCGGCCTCACGCCGATCCTGTGCGTGGGCGAGGGCCTGTCCATCCGCGAGGAGGGCAACCACGTCGGGCACTGCCAGACCCAGCTCGACGCGGGCCTCGAGGGGCTCACGCCGGAGCAGGTCAAGCAGGTCGTGATCGCCTACGAGCCGGTCTGGGCGATCGGCACCGGAAAGACCGCGACCCCGCAGGACGCTCAGGAAGTCTGCGGCGAGCTGCGCTCGCGACTTGCCGAGACGTACGGCAAGGAGATCGCGGACGTGGTGCGCATCCAGTACGGCGGCTCCGTGAAGGCGGCCAACATCGCCTCGATCATGGCGCAGCCGGACGTCGACGGTGCCCTGGTCGGTGGCGCGAGCCTGGACGCCGAGGAATTCACCTCGATCGTCCGTTACCGGGAGCATGTCGCGAAGTAACAGCAAGCAGCATGCCCGGGCGTGGAGAACGCCCGGGCATTCGCTATTGTGGGACCGCTGCGGTGCCCTTTGAGAGGATTGACCATGCCGATCGCGTTCGCATACACGCTGGTCGTGTTGCTGATCATCACCAGCATTCTGCTGACGCTGCTGATCCTGCTCCACCGGGGCAAGGGCGGCGGCATGTCGAGCATGTTCGGCGGCGGCGTGACCTCCAGCCTGTCCGGCTCCTCGGTCGCGGAGAAAAACCTCGACCGTTACACCGTTCTGGTCGGTGTCGTGTGGTTCGCGTGCATCGTCGGTCTGGCACTCTGGCTGCGCACCGCGCTGCCGTCTTCCTGACCGAGAGTAATAGTCGTAGAATCCTCCGCGCGCCCGGACGGCCGGGCGCGCGGTTGTTTTATTCGTCCTTGTCAAGGCCGTGTTGTGAACCGGCCCGCTTACGCCAGTCGAGACAGGAGTGACGTCCGTGTCCAGTGGCAGTGCGATCCGCGGAAGCCGCGTCGGGTCCAGCCCGATGCGCCCCGACGAGCGCAGTGAACCCGCCCCGCGCCGGGAGGTGAGCTATTTCTGCGCGGCCGGGCATTCGAGCCAGATCTGGTTCGCGCTCGACGCCGCCGCGCCCGACACGTGGGACTGCCCGCGTTGCGGCCAGCCGGCCGGCCTCGACGGGCAGAATCCGCCCGGACGTTCGCGCGCCGAGCCGTACAAGTCGCATCTGGCGTACGTCAAGGAGCGCCGTTCCGAGGAGGACGGCGCCAAGATCCTGGCCGAGGCGCTGGAGAAGTTGCGCCAGCGGCGCGGTCGCTAGATTTCGGTGCTCCGGCCGAGGTAGAGACCGCCTCGGCCGGGCGGCATCGGGATCTCGGTGAAGCCCAGCCGGTCGTAGAAGGCACGCGCGCCGGTGTTCGCCGGGGCCATGCTCAGGTGCACCCGCTCGACGCCGGCCGCGTGCAGGCCGCGTAGGAAGCTGGTCATCAGCGCCCGGCCCTCGCCGTGTCCGCGCGCCTGCGGCAACAGGTCGATGTGCAGGTGGGCGGGGTACTCGGCGAGCTCGGGCATCAGCATGCGCTGCGGCCAGCGGAGCAGCTTGAGCAGGCTCTGGTCGCGCGGATCGTCGTCGTCGCGGTAGCGGTCGCCGAGCTGGGGCAGCCACTCGGTCTCGTAGCGGCGTACGAACTCGGGGGTGTCGGCCGTCCCGAGGATGTAGCCGATCGCGTTGCCGTCGCCGTCGTCGAGGATCCGGGCGACGTCGGGCTCGAGCGTGACGTACGGCGCCGCGTAGATGTCCCCGATCAGCCGGTCGTCGCCGAACCGGCCGCTCAGGTCCGCGCCCGCGTCGGCGGTGCGGATGCAGATGTCATAGAGGGCGTCGAGGTCGCTCGGGCGATACCCGCGGATGATCGGCTGCACGCCCGCGATTCTAGGCGGAGTGATCACGTAGCGCCTGGACGTGTGTTCACGCTCGCAGCACGGCCGGCGTCCCCTGATCGTCGAGCCGGTGGCCGGTGGCCGGTGGCCGGTGGCCGGTGTGGCCGCGGCTTCGATAGCTGGGCGCTCGGCGGCTGGCGCATGCTGGGCAGTCCGCGCGCGATGGCGGTCCGGCCCGGTTACGTCTTCGTCATTTCGTGGGCGGCCTTCGCGCCGGCCCCGCGAGGATGAACCCATGAACTGGACACTCGAGGTGGTCGTGGTGCCGGTAAGCGACATCGACCGGGCCAAGGCGTTCTACGCGGACGGGCTCGGCTTCACCGTCGACCACGACATCGTGATGGGCGAGGCGGTGCGAATCGTGCAGCTGACGCCGCCGGGGAGCGGGTGCTCGGTGGTCATCGGCAAGGGCGCGGTGCCGGCCATGGAACCCGGATCGCTCAAGGGGCTGCAGCTGGTGGTGCGCGACGTCGCGGCGGCCCGGGAGGAGCTGCTGGCGCGGGGTGTGGCGGTCGGCGAGGTGCAGGTCGTGGGGGAGAACCCGCACCCGGTGGCGCATCCGCTCGACAACGTCGGCTTCCTGTTCTTCGACGACCCCGACGGCAACAGCTGGGGCATCCAGCAGATCTCCACCCGCCCGTGAAGCAGACCGGCCCGTGAAGCAGACCGGCCCGTGAAGCAGACCGGCCGCCGGGCCGCCCGGGGCCGCCGGCGCCGGGGAACGGCCCGGTGTTGCAGGGGCCGGATCCCCGTCGCGGGGACGGTCATGGTGCTTCTGGGGACTCGCCCCGGCGTATTTTATGAGGCCGCGACGTCGGCAGCGGCCGGACCGTCGAGGAGCCAGAGGGTTCGGCTGGTGCCGGTCGCGTGGGCGGCCGGGAGAGACTTGTCGCCGTTGAGGGCGGCGCCGACCGACTTGGTCTTGTCGGGGCCGGCGGCGACCAGCCAGACCTCGTCGGCGGTCTGGATCGTGGGCATCGTCAGCGTGATGCGGGTGGGCGGGGGCTTCGGGCTGTTGAAGGTCGCCGCCGTCGTGCCGGTCTCGTTGAGGACCGGGTGGCCCGGGAAGAGGCTGGCCACGTGGCCGTCCTCGCCGACGCCGAGCATCAGGACGTCGAAGGACGGCAGGTCGGCGCCGCCGGTGACCAGCTCGCGGGCGTAGCGGGCGGCCGCGGCGGAGGCGTCGTCGCCGTCCGGGCCGTCGGAGGCCGGCATGGCGTGCACGCGGGCCGGGTCGAGCGGCAGCGCGTCGAGCAGGGCCGCGCGGGCCTGGGTCTCGTTGCGGTCCGGGTCGCCGGCCGGCAGGAAGCGTTCGTCGCCCCACCACAGCTCGACGTGCGGCCAGTCGATGGCCTTGCCGGCCGGCAGGTCCTTGAGGGTGGCGAGGACCTTGGCCGCGATGCGGCCGCCGGTGAGGACGATGCTCGCCGAACCGCGCTCGGCCTGCGCGTCGATGATCTTGATGGCCAGCCGGGCGGCGACCGTCGCGGCCAGGGTGTCGGCGTCGGGGGAGACGACAACCAGGGTCTTACTCATGCGAGCCTCCAAAAAGGGCCGCCCGCCGTCGCCCGCGTACGCGGTCAGCGGCGAATGCGGCTCGGTGCGGTGCAGGTCGGTGGGGTCGCCACCGCCCCCGTCGTCCGAACTCGTGCCGAAGTAGT
>NZ_JBFBAD010000116.1:0-30711 GCF_040682075.1 Actinoplanes sp. NPDC051411
GGCGCCGCGGGACCCCCGTCTCACCCAGCGCGCGTCCCGCGTGCTTCCGAAATTGGGGGGGGCCGGGGGGCCCCGCCGGCGGCCCGCCCCGCCCCCCCCCAGCGGCACCCCTTCGGTCACCCTCCGGTCAATCCGGGATGCCGAGGGTCGACGAGGTCGGCGTAGTCGGGGTGGCGCTCGACAAAGCTGCGCACGATCGGGCACATGATGGTGACCGTCTTTCCGTGGGCGCGCACATCGTCGAGAACACGTCGTATCAGCTCGGTGGCGACGCCCTGGTTGCGGAAGTCGGGGAACACCGAGGTAGCCAGCAGCACCAGCCGGTCGCCGCCGGCGACGCTGTAGGGCAATCCGGCGATCTTGATGTCGCCGGCGACGGCCTCGTAGATGCCGGTGTTCTCGTCGTTGACGACGGAGAAGTCGAACCCCTCGCCGCTGAGCGCGCCCGGCCCGTACGGATGCCCGGCCTCGTTGCGGATCGGCTCAGTCATAGGTTCTCCTTCGCTGGTGGCTCGCCGGGATGTGCCGTGTCGTCACGGGCGAACGCGGATGATCGTCTTGCCCTTACGCCGCCCGGTCGGGTTGAGTGCGGCGACGGCGTCGTCGAGGGCCGCGACGCTGTCGATGTTGGTCCGCAGCCGGCCGTCCCGCACCCGCTGGACGATCTCGCCCAGTTGGGTCCGGTCGGACTCGACGACGAAGTCGACGACCAGAACGTTCTCCGGCCGCGCCTCGACCGGGCCGGTGATCGACACCAGTGTTCCGCCGGGCCGGATCAGGTTTGCGGACCGCGTCTGGATGTCGCCGCCGATGACATCGAAGACCAGATCGACACCGCCGACGTCGTCCAGTGACTCGGTGTCCAGGTCGACGAACTCGTGCGAACCGAAGTCGAGCGCCTTCTGCCGGTCGGCGGCGCGCCCGGTGCCGATGACATGGGCGCCGGCCTCGCGCGCGAGTTGGGTCACCATCGTCCCGACCGCGCCGGCCGCACCGTGCGCGAGAACGGTCTGCCCGGACCGGATGCGGCCGTGCACGAACAGGCCCTGCCACGCGGTGAGGCCCGAGATCGGCAGGCTCGCGCCCACCGTGAAGTCGACGTCACCGGGGAGCGGCGCGAGGTTGCGGGACTCGATCGCCAGGTATTCGGCGAGAGCGCCGTCCCGATGCCAGTCGGAGATCCCGAACACGCGCTGTCCCACCGAGAGCCCCGTCGTGCCGTAGCCCAGGGCGGTGACCACTCCGGCCAGCTCGTGCCCGAGGATTGACGGCATCCGTTTCCCGCCGGCACGGTCCGCCCAGGTCGACGGCCACTCCACCTCGGTCGGAACGTATCCCGACGCGTGGACCTCGACGATGACGTCGTTGATCGCCGCCGAGGGTTCGGGGCGCTCCACCAGCCTCATCCCGGCCGTTCCCGCGGCCTGATCCGTCACCACGATCGCCTTCATCCAGCACCTCCCAGTATTCAGTCGCTTGCCCGCGCGGCACGCACCGTCCAGCCGGAGCCGGACGAACCAGTAGACCGCAGCGACCTCGACTCGGCTGTCGAGGCACCGCCCATGCTAGCCGCGCGGAGGACGATAAAGTCCAAACTTAGCTCGCGCAAGGATAGCTGGAAGGCCGCGGGGGATCGCCCGCGCGGGTGTGCAAGATCCCTGTCTACCTGCGAGACCGAATGGCTCCCCGTCGCATCTTGCCACCCCAGGGTGCGACATCACGCTCTGGACTAACTCGTCCAACTACGGTTCGGTTGCGACTCCGGGTCGGTGATGCGATGTTGACCGGCGCATCAGCGCTGGCAATTGGGCACGTCTATGGCTCGACCGGCGTCGGCTTCGTCACGGCGGCCTGGATGATTCCATTCCTGAGTTGCATTCTGTTCGGCGGCGTCCGCTCGTGGCCCGCGCCACCCAGTGGGCGAATGCCGTTGTGAAGATCGCGCAGTCGTCCGCGCAACTGCTCGGCCCGGCTGTGGCCGGTCCATGCGGTGGACGCCGCGACGTTCGCGCTCGGCGCGGTTGCCTGCTCGGACTCCGGCTCGGGCCGGTGACGGCCGCCGCGTCCCTGCTCCGCGACCTCGGCGACGGCTGGCGCCAGTTCCGTTCCCGCAACTGGACGTGGACGGTGAGCCTGCTCTGGACGGTGTACGGCGTCGTGATTCCGGGACATTGGCGGACCACGGTGCGAGGTGATATTTCCGACCGCCGTGAACAGCAGCGTTTCGCGAGGGATCGGCCCATCGTCGACTTCCGGAGTTCTGCCGATCTGGCTGTGACGAGCTGGTGGAGAATCGCCGGGCACCAATGGTGCACATGGGTTTCGGCGAGTCCGCCGACTGACCCGGATCAGATCGTCATCGCGCGGGCAGCGGGCCGCCCAGCTCGACGCCAAGGCCGAGCCCTGGAGCCCCGGGCGAGGATCCAAGGAACGATGCGCCCGCCTAAGAGCTGCTGAGGGTGGACTGGATGACCAGGGCGGCCGCCCCGGTCATCCAGTCGAGGCGGTGGTGGCGGCCGGGGAGACCGTCACCGAGACCGAGCGGCGCCAGGTGCGGGTGTCGGCGGGCGCTGATCGCCGGGCCGTAGACGAACGAGGCGGCGGCGAAACCCGGCCCGGTGAGGACCAGCAGGTCGACATCGAGCAGGTTGACCACCGACTCGGCGGCCGCGGCCACGTAGCGGGCCGAGTCGTCGAGCAGGGCGCGGCAGGCCGGCGCGCCGGAGCGGGCGGCCCGGGCGATGGCGGCGAACGCGGCCACGGTCGAGCGGTGCGGCTCCAGGGCCGCCTCGGCGGTGGCGGTGGGGGAGGCGAGGGCCGCCTCGACGACGGTCTGCGGGCCGGCGAGCATCTCCAGGCAGCCGCGGCTGCCGCACCAGCAGGGCGGGCCGTCGAGCTGGAGGCAGAGGTGGCCGAACTCGCCCGCTCTGGCCTGGCGGCCTTGCCGGGCGACCCCGTCGAGGATGATGCCGGCGCCGAGGCCGCTGCCCATGTAGAGGGCGACGAACGAGCGGGCGGTTTCCAGGCGGGCAACCCAGAACTCGCCGCCCGCGGCCGCCCGCCGAGGCCGACCTGGTGCGCTCCGGGGGCGGCGTGCCGGCCGAGGTGAGCCTGCTGGCGTGCGACGACTCGGCGCTGTGCGAGCGCGGTGCCGCCGCTTTCGGTGCTCAGCATCGACGTCCACGGGCGCGGCGTGACGCTGGGCCGGGCCGTCCTCGACGTGCTGTCCGGCGCGCCGAGCCGCGAATACCCCGGCCCGCCGGTCCGCATCCGGCGCCGGGGAAGCACCGGCCCCGTGCCCCGGTCGCTGTCGCCCGTCCCTAATTTGTAGTCGAACCCTTGCGAAACGGTTGCGGTTGCCGATCGTGCGTCTCGACCACCCCGTGGCGGGCGACGAGAGGAGAAGCGCGTGCTGGAGCGACGTACGCGCCGGTCCGACGAGGGCTTCACGATGGCGGAGGTGCTCGTCGCGATCGCGGTCGTGTCGGTGGTGATGCTTTCGCTCAGCGCGTTCTTCGTGAACTCGATCCGGATCGACAGCGAGCAGGGTGACCGGCAGTCGGCGATCCAGGCGGCCGACGACGCGATGGAACGGGCCCGCTCGGTCAAGCCGGAGGCGCTGGTGCTCGGGCGGGACCAGGTCAGTTCGGCCCGGCAGTGGTCGGCCCCGATCGCCGCGGTGGCCGGGCTGCTCACCGCGACCGATCAGACGATGTGGGCGGACCTGACGGCCGCTCCCGACTCGGGCGACAAAGCCTTCCTGCCGACCACTTACCGCACTCTGGTGCTCAACGGCCTCGCGTTCCGGCAGTACTGGTATCTCGGCACGTGTGAGCGCCCGTCGACCGGCGGCGCCTGCGTGGCCCAGGCCACGACCACCCGGTCGACCGCGTTCTACCGGGTCATCGTGGGGGTCACCTGGCCCGGCCGCTCCTGTCTGGGCGGCATCTGCTCGTACGTGACGAGCACGCTGGTCGCCGAGCAGGTCTCCACCGAGCCGGTCTTCGACACCAGCGAGGGCACGCCGCCCCCGGTCATCACCGGCACGACCGGCACGCAGACCTCGGACGCCGGCACCCCGGCGAGCCTGACCTTCACCACCAGCGGCGGGGCGACCCCGATGACCTGGAACGCCACCTCGCTTCCGGCCGGGCTGAGCATCGACCCGCTCGGCGGCGCGATCAGCGGCACGCCGACGACCGCCGGCACCTCCTCGGTGACGGTCGCGGTCATCGACGCGAACGGGCAGAAGGCGACCTCGAACTTCAGCTGGACGGTCAATCCGGCGCTCGGCTACGCCGGCTTCACCCCGCCGGCCTCGCGGTCGGGCACGGCCATCGCGGCGGTCACCCTCGCCGCGAGCAACGGCACCAAGCCGTACGCCTGGAGCGCCGGCGGCCTGCCGCCCGGCCTGACCCTCGATGGTTCCTCGGGCGTGATCGCCGGTACGCCGAGCACCAAGGGCACCTACGCGGTGACCACCAAGGTGACCGACGCGAAGGGCGCGACCGTGTCCAAGACGACCACCTGGACGGTGTCGTGAAGCCCGCCGCGAGCAACGACGAGGGCTATTCGCTCATCGAGGTGATGATGGCGATGGTCTGCACCGGGATCCTGATGACGCTGGTGACCAGCGCGGTCATCCAGATCTACCACTCGGTCAACAGCGTGGACGCGGTCTCGGCCGCCCAGTCGCAGGTCGACACCACGTTCGCCCGGCTCGACAAGGAGGTCCGCTACGCGCGGGGGATCAGCGACCCGGCGACCGTCGGCGGCGACCCGTACGTGGAATACCTGCTCAACGTCGACTCGGTCGACACCTGTGTCGAGCTGCGGCTGCACGCCGCGACCGGCGAGCTCCAGCGGCGGTCGTGGCTCAAGAACCAGACCCCGCCGGCGCCGACCGGCTGGCTGACCCTGGCCTCGTCGGTGACCGCGACGAAGCCCTTCGCCGTGACGATCATCGCTCAGCCGGTCGGGACCACCGACCCGCAGTACCAGACTCTCGCCCTCGACGTCACCTCGGTGACCGGCGGCGGGCCCGGTCTCAGCGCGTCGGCCGGCCGGGCCGGTTCCGAGCGGGAGACCAAGGTGACGTTCACCGCGCTCAACGCGGTCACCGCCGGCAACTCGTCGATCTGCACCGAGGGCCGGGGGATCTCATCATGATCAGGTTCAAGGACGACCGCGGCTCGCTGCCGCTGGCCATGCTCGTGTCGGTGATCGGCGTCGGGCTCAGCGTGTTCATGTCGATGCTGGTGCTGAGCCAGCTGCACACGACCGCGTACGAGGCGCGGCGGCTGCAGGCGCTGAACGCCGCCCAGGCGGGCCTGGACGTGGGCGTGGGCCAGGTCCGCAGCGCGACGAAGATCAACTCATCCGGTGAGACCGTCGGCGACGCGGCCAAGCTGCCCTGCGCGGCCCTGACCGGCACGGTGGGCCGGGCCGCGTACTCGGTGAGCGCCCGCTACTACGACTCCGATCCGCAGGTTCACCTGCAGGACACGGCGTGGATCACCGCACACACCGTGGCCTGCGTGGCCGGGACCGGCACCCGGGCCGTGCCCCGCTTCGTCGTCTTCACGTCGACCGGCACGGCGTCCGACGCGGGCTCCTCGAGCCGGACGCTGCGCGGCACCTACGTCGTGCACACCGACAACGCCAACATCTCCGGTGGCCTGGTGCACGTCTACCGCGACAGCACCGCGCTCAACGACCTGTGCATCGACGCCGGGCCGGGCACCCCGTCCGCCGGTACCGCGGTGACCATGCAGCTGTGCACCGCCGGGGCGGTCAGCCAGACCTGGTCGTACGACCTCAACCTGCGCATCGTGCTCGTCTCCTCGCAGTCCTCCACCTCGGCCGGCCTGTGCCTGCAGGCCGGCACCACCCACGCGCCGAGAACCGCGGTGACGCTCCAGCCGTGCGTGACCACCAAGCCCGCGCTCTACGCCCAGCAGTGGAGCATCAACAACAGCTCCAACCTGGTCGGCAGCAACTCGACCGGCACCGACATCGACAGCTACTGCTTCAACGTGGCCCAGGCCAACAAGCCCGGCAGCGCCCTCATCATCACGACCAGCTGCAGCGGGACCTACAACAACGTGTCGACGTTCTCGTTCGACGCGGACGCCGGCGCCGGCCAGGCCTCGTCGGCGGTCGGGCAGGCGGTCGGCCAGCTGGTCAACTACAGCCAGTTCGGCCGCTGCCTGGACGACACCAACCAGAACCCGGCCTGGACGTTCATGATCGCCTGGCCGTGCAAGCAGAACCCGGACCCGACCAAGGTCGAGTGGAACCAGCGGTACACGCTGCCGGTGCTGGACGGGGGTGCGAAGGTGGGCACGTCGCTGAACTTCAAGACCGGCACCATCAGCACGGTCCAGGGCACGGCGAAGTACTGCCTGCAGAGTCCGTTGAAGGCCGACCTCTACCAGTACGTGACGACCAAATCCTGCGTGCCGGACGCGGTCAACCAGCGGTGGACCGTGTACGGCCTCACCGACGCCTACGCCACGAGCTACGAGATCGTCGACGGCGCCGGCCTCTGCCTGCAGCCGCGCGACCAGAACGCCAGCCCGCCCGACCTGTTCCAGGACGTCAACAAGGTCGCCAAGATCTATGTCGCGCCGTGCGACGGCTCGACCCTGCAGAAGTGGAACGCCAACAAGGACGACCTCGCCGGCGTGCCACTGAAGGACGTCACCGAGCGCTGAGCCGGGTTCAACGGACCAGGCCCATCCGGCGGCCGCAGATCTCGCAGGCCGGCATGTCGTGTTCGTCGTAGACGAGGCGGTACTCGATCGTCTGGCAGCTCGGGTCGCGACACTCGTGGGGCACGAGGGGCGATGCGGCCGCCTCGGCCGACCGCCCCTGCCGGTGGGACCGTGAACTCAGGCCGACGGCGTCGTCGCCGACGAACAGCCGGAACGTGCCGAGCCACCGAACCTGGCGCAGCAGTCGCTCGATCGCCCGGGCCGCGTCGCCGGTCGTCGCGCCGGCCGGGAGGCGCAGGATCGGCGGCGGGAAGTCGCCGGGCGGCGGCTGCGGGTCGACGAAGATCTGCCAGTCGTCGGTCATGCGTCCAGTGTCGCGCCCACGACCAGCCCGGCGGCGACCGCGGCGGCCGAAGCCTCCTGCAGGATGGCGCGCTCGGGGCGGCCGGTCGCGCGGGCGGCCGCGGCCACGTCCTCAAACTCGGGCATGACCTGCACGATCACGCCGTCGACGTGGCCGACTTTGACGCTTATCGTGCTCGCTGCGACGGTCATGGTGGTGAAGGTTCGCGCGACCGCGGTTTTGCGGAGGGGTCCCTGACGTACGCCCAAGGTCGTCGTGTCCCGGAAGATCTGGTTTCGCAGCCGGGCCGAGAGGCCCGGTTTGGCCAGCACGCAGAGCGTGTGCGCCGGGCGACCCTTCTTCATCAGGATCGGCACCAGCCAGGCATCGTCGGCGCCCGCCTCGAGAAGGTTCGCCAGCACACCGGGCCAGAGCCGCGGGTCGAAGTCGTCGACGTTGGCCTCGAGGAGGACGACGTCTTCGTTCCTTTCCGCCTCGGGTCTGCTCAGCACGACGCGGACCACATTGGGTCGCTCCGGCGTGTCCCGGGTGCCGGCGCCGACGCCGACCGCCTCCACGGTCATCGGCGGCAGGGTCTCGCACCGGTCGGCCAGCGCGCGGATCAGGGCCATGCCGGTCGGCGTGGCCAGCTCACCCGGGCCGTCGCCGCGCACCCGCCAGCCTTTGGCCAGCTCGGCGACGGCGGGCGCGGGCACCGGGAGCCGGCCGTGCGCCGACCTGACGGTCCCCGAGCCCAGCGCCACCTCGCCCGCCGAGACGCTGGTGACGCCGAGGTCGTCGATCGCCGCGCACACCCCGACCACGTCGGCGATCGAGTCGAGCGCGCCCACCTCGTGGAAGCGCACGTCCTCGGGGTCCGTCCCGTGCACCCTCGCCTCGGCCCGGGCCAGGCGGTCGAAGACCGCTTCAATTCCGGTACGCGCGTCCGCCCGCCCGATCAGCGCCCGGACGTCCCGCCACGTCCGGTGCGGGGGATCGTCGACGAGCGGCGTGACGTGCACCTTCGTGGCCCGCAGGCCGGCCCGGCGAACCTCCTCGACGCTCAGCTCGATCGACGCCGGCAGCACCGAGTCGATCGCCGCCTGCACCCGGTCGAGCCTCGCCCCGGCGTCGATCAGAGCCCCGAGCAGCATGTCTCCGGCGATGCCGGCGCTCGCGTCGATCCAGGCGTGCCTGTCGTCCACGGTTTCCCCTCGCTGCGCGTTCGACGTCGAACGACCCCGAGCCTATGAGCACGGCGCGGCCGGTGGTTCTGCGGACTTTGATCAGGCCGCGCTTCTCCGGCGAGAGGTCGATCAACGCGCCGTGCACTGTCCAGCTGGCCCAGGAGCCGGCGTTGCGCTGGATCTGGATCGCGCCGTCAGGAAAGCCGCGGTCTTCCCGTCCGACCGTGGCGAGAAGGACGAAATGGGTCCAGCTCAACTCGTTGGCCGTGCGAATGGCCCAACTCGCGGTGGCGCGATCGATGCCGGCGGGTGCCGTAGCCCGTCGATGAGCACCTAGAGCGGACCCGATGGCCGAACCGGCGAACTGTTCCCCGGTGTATTGACTGAGCGCGGCCGAGGCGAGCGCGCCGATGATCGCGCCGCCCGCCTTGATCGCGCCGCCATAGGTAGTCGATCGGTCGCTCACCTTGATCATCGTATGGCGGGTGCCGCCGGCGACCGCGCTGGACGCGGGCGCTCGACGGGCCCGGATTATTGGCGCAGCGTCACCACCAGGGTGTGCCGCCCGGCGGCGGTGGGCCCGGTCAGCAGCGCATCACCGCGGGTCGTGTGCGTGACCCGGGTGCCGACCGGGCGGCCGTCCAGGGTCGCCGACGCCACCGAGGTCCCGGCCGGCAGCACTACGCCGGCGCTGAGCCGCGCGTGGACGGCCGCGTTCACAGCCACCGTGAGCGTCCGGCCGCGCTGGTCCGCGCGTACGTCCAGGTGGCCGTTGCCCACCGCGATGTCCGAGCCGGCGATGTGGGTCTGCCCGGCCGGCAGCTGCGGGACCACGGAAACCAGGCCGTGGCCCAGATCGGGATCGACGCCGAGCTGCTGGTGCACCACCGGCCAGAGGATGCCGTACGCCCCCCAGGTCTGCAGCACGCTCGAGCGGGACAGGAAGTCCTTGCTCATGTTCGTCCCGAAGTCGGGCGACGGCAGGATCTCCGGCATCGCCCCGGGCATCTCCCACACGCTGGGGTCGAGCTGGCTGCGCGCGTTCGCCGTGGTGTACGTCGCCTGCTGGGTCAGCCGCCCGAAGTTGCCCTCGGCCACCGCCATGATGGAGTTGCCGAGCGAGAAGATGTCCCGTTCGGACTGCACCGCGGAGGTCACGGTGTCGCACGACGGGCCCTTGTTGCCGGCCGGGTCGCTGGTCGGCCCGGTGCCGGTGTGGAAGAACCCGAACTCGCCGGTGAAGCAGTCCCGCTCGCGCTGCGCCAGGCCGGTCAGCGCGTGGGCGGTGGAGGCGACCGGGGCGCCGCCCGGCAGTTCGGCCTCCATCGGTACGGCGCCGATCCAGTACCGCTGGTAGGTCTTCACGTTGCCCGGGTCGGACAGGGAATCCGCGTACGAGTTGGCGTCGCCGCCGTACCACCAGGCCGCCTCGAACTTCTGCTCCCGGGTGCGTGCCTGCGCGGTCGCCCACGCCGCGGTCGCGCGGTCGCCCTTGGCCGTGGCCATGTCGGCCAGGTCGAGCAGGCCGCGGATGGTGTAGACCGTGACGTCCAGTTTCTCCGCCCCCATGCCCGGGCGCTCGACGTTGCCGCTGCCCTCGGGCCAGCCGTCGCCGTCCGCGTCGAGCGCGACGGCGTACTTCATGTTGCGCACGGCGAAGTCGTACAGGTCGTCGCGGAAGCGGTTGTCGCCCGTCCACCGCCAGACCAGCGCGACCGCGCTCGGGAATTTGACCGTCTCGTCGGTGTTGCCGGCGTCGGCGTTGGCGCCGAAGTAGACCTGGCCGTCCGGGGTGACCTCGTGCACCACCTTGCCGGAGCGCTGGTTGGCGATCTCGCTGACGTCGCGAAGCGCCTTCAGGTGGTCCTCGACGGCCTGGAACTGGCCGGACGCGACCGCGGCGTACGCGCTGTATTCGCCGTCGGTGGCGAAGATCCATGGGTAGTCGGGCCAGCCCGCGCCCATCCATCGCACCTCGTCGACGGTGCCGGTCGGCGCCGGGAACTGGGTGCCCTGGTTACTCGTGAACACGTGCAGGTCGTGCGACTCCTGGACCGAGTCGGCCAGGTTCTGCTTCGACCACTCGACGCTCTGCTGCAGCAGCCGGTCGCCGGGCAGATCGACCGTCGTGCGGCGGGCCACCGCCGCCCGCGCGGCCTTCTTGGCCGCCAGGGCGCCGGCCGGGTCACGCAACGCCCGGGCCAGCTCGGCCCGGGCCGGGGCGAGACCCTGGTCGGATCCGGCCACCGCGAACCAGACCGTACGGCCACCGGCCACGTCGTAGGTCAGCTGCCCGCCGGTGCCCTTCCCGTACGGCGTGTCGTCGCACACCGCCGGCGCCGGGTCACCGCAGATCACGTCGCCCTGCGGGCCGCGCATGCCGGCGCCGAGCGCGTGCGCCGACGGCGTGAGGCTGCTGCCCACCAGCGCGGCGTAGTCGTGGGCCCGGGCCCCGGCCACCGGCGGCGTGCCCCGGTCGCGGAAGACCAGGTTGCGCCCGTCGAAGGCGCCGGTGTCGGGCAGGTTGAAGTCGGTCTGGCTCGGGGTGGTGGATCCCCACGGGTAGACCGACATCAGCTCGGAGTGCGCGTCCACGGTCAGCCGCACGCTCTTCGACACGGTGAGCCCGATCAGCGCCGCCCGGCCACCATCGGGTACGACGTCGGTGCGCTGCACGGTCAGCCCACCCGGGCCGGCCAGGCTCATCTGCGTGTAACCCGCGCCGGAGGTGAACTTGTCCGCCCGGAGCCAGGTGCCGTCGGCAGCGAACCACACGCCGTCCAGCAGCTTGATCGGCTGCGTCCAGAACCCGCCCATCTCGCCCCGCGTGTGGAAGCCGGTGGCGGGATAGGTGGCGTCCTCGGCGCCGACCTCGAACATCCGGTCTCCGGTGACCACGAAGCGGCGGTTGCCGAGCTGGCTCGTCTCGGACAGGGTTCCCGGGGCGGCCGGGTGGGCGACCGCGGGCGGCCCGAAGCCGAGCACGGTGACGGCGGCCGCCGCGGCGGCGAGGAGTCGGCGTCGGCCTACACGGACGGAATGCGCCATGGCATGCTCCAGGATCGATCTCCGCTGATCTTCCGGAATTCACCCTGGTCCCGTCGGCTCGGCCGCGCAACTCATAGGTCCATCCAATGTCGGAATCCCGGTCCGCACGTTTCGCGGGTCGGGGCACCTCGGCGAGATTCAGTGCAAGCCCGGAGGAACGGCACATTGACCCGGATTTCTATGATCCGGCCGGCGACAGGGCGCCACCGACCGCTCCGCTCGCGTCGGGGCACCGACCGGCGCCCGACTCGAGGATCTGGAAGGCTTCACGGCCGTGGCGCGGTGATCTGGGCGGCCAGGTGGCCGGCGCCGTAGCCGTTGTCGATGTTCACCACCGCTACGCCGGGGGCGCACGCGTTGAGCATCGACAGCAGCGGGGCCAGGCCGCCGAAGGCCGCGCCGTAGCCGACCGACGTGGGCACGGCCACCACCGGCGCCTCGACCAGGCCGGCCACGACGCTGGGCAGGGCACCGTCCATGCCGGCCGCGACCACGAGCGCGTGGGCCGCCCGCAGCCGGTCGAGGCGGCTCAGCACGCGGTGCAGGCCGGCCACGCCCACGTCGGCGATCAGGTCGGCGTCGCGGCCCAGGTAGCGGGCGGTCAGGAGGGCCTCGCGGGCCACCGGCAGGTCGGACGTGCCGGCGGCCAGGACCAGCACCGGGCCGCCGGTCGGCGGGGGCGGGGACGGCGGCCAGGCCATCAGGGCGGCCAGTTCGTCGTGGTGGGCGTCCGGGAGTTGCGACCGGACGGCGGTGACGTGCTCCTCGCGTACGCGGGTGAAAAGGGTGACCACATCGGGCCGGGACCGGACCTCGGCGGCGATCGCCGCGACCTGCCCCGGGGTTTTGCCCTGGCAGAAGATGGCTTCCGGATAGCCGCGGCGGGCCGTGCGGCCGAGGTCGAGTTCGAAGTTAGGCACGGGCGGTGACCAGCGGCAGGGTGAACGCGCCCGACTGCACGCCGGCGACGTCGACCGCGGCGTAGCGGAAGCCGGCCTCGACGACGGCCGCGCGCACGCGCTCGCGGAGCGGGTCGGTGACCGCGCGGACCAGGTCTTCGACCGGCAGTTCGATGCGGGCCACCGGGCCGTGGTGGCGGACCCGCAGGTCGCCGAAGCCGAGGGCGCGCAGGCCCGCCTCGGCCCGCTCGATCTGGGCCAGCTTGGCCGGGTCGACCTCGGTGAAATGGGGGATCCGGGAGGCCAGGCAGGGCGCGGCGGGCTTGTCGGCGCTCGGCAGGCCGAACGCGTGGGCCAGGCGGCGGACGTCGGCCTTGGCCAGGCCGAGGTCGGCCAGCGGGGTCAGCACCCGGTGCGCCGCGGCGGCCCGGGAACCCGGCCGGTCCGGCCGGCGGGCATCATCGGCGTTCTCCCCGTACGCGACGGCGTCGAGACCCTGGTCGGCGACAACCCGGTCATCGATGACCGTGAAGAGTTCGTCCTTGCAGTGGAAGCAGCGGTCGGGACCGTTGGCGCGGTATCCGGGCCGTTCCATCTCGTGGGTCTCGACCTCGACGACCGGGGCCCCGATCGTGGCCGCGACCTGGTGGGCGGCGGCGCGCTCGGCGGCGGCCAGGCTGGGGGAGACGCCCAGGATCGCGACGGCGTGCCCCGGCCCCAGGGCCCGGGCGGCCAGCGCGAGCAGCACCGACGAGTCGACCCCGCCCGAGAAGGCGACGCCCAGCCGCGCTATGCCGCTGACCTGAGCGGCGAACCGTTCCTGCACCTCATCGGCGAAGCTCATCCCATGATTCTGCCCGCTGCGGCGGTGCCGGTGAGCGGACCCACCCGCAGACCCCGGGCCCGGCACGTGGTGAGCAGCGCCGGGAGCGCGGAACGGGCGGCCGGTCCGTGGTGCAGCATGATCTGGGCGCCGTCGTCGAGGCGGCGCAGCACGCTGCGGTAGACCGAGTCGGCGGTGGCGTCCGGCGACTCGTCGCGGCCCGGGCAGGACGGGCGGACCGTCCGCAGGCCGACCTCGCGGGCGTCGCGGTGCGGGCGGCACCAGTAGGGGACGATGCCGGTCGCCGCGTTGATCGACGTGAGGGCGCGGGCGAGCTCACCGCGTACGTCGGGAAGCCGGAAGCCGAGGACGGCGATCTCGTGGCCGGCGCCGGAGATCGTCCCGGCGATCGCCGGATGGCGCTCGGCGGCCAGGCCGAGCAGGAAGAACGTGGCGCGCACCCCGCCCAGACGGTCGAGCAGGGCGAGCAGTTTCGGAGTGTCGTCGGGATGCGGCCCGCCGTCGAAGGTGAGCGCGACGTGGCCGGTCACTTTGTTCATTCCGCACAGATAGCCGGGTTTGCTGTGCACCACCTCGCCGCCGGTTGAATGCTCGCTGAACATGCGCCCTAAAGCATCGTCCCGGCTCGATCCAGAAGAAGCGGGAGCAGCACGGCCCGCCACGTTTCCAGGTGGACCTGGCCGCTCGACATGCCGCCGTGGGCGAACTCCTCCCGGTAGATCGACGGGGAGGTCTCGGTGGCCAGGTCGACGGCGACGATCCGGTTGAACGCGGTGTAGAGCATGGACTCGACCTCGCCGACCGACGGCGGCAGGTACGCCTCGCCCAGGTGATCCCGCAGGGCCCGCCAGACCCAGGGGTCGCCGCGCAGGCCCCACTGCTCGGGCTCGGGGTCGAACAGATCGGCTACTTGCTTCATGTCCTTCTCCTCTGGGAGCGCTCCCAGCTTTCTGCTCTACGATGCCCCGGTGAAGCTCGTCTATGTCCTCGGCGTGTCGGCGCTCTTGACGTTGTCCGCGTGCAGTTCGTCCCCCACCCCAGCCCCTTCGAAACCTCGCGTCTATCAGGCGACAGGCGACCTTTGCGGCCACGTCGACCACAACGCGCTGGCGGCGGTGCTCGGCCCGCTGAAATCCGCGCGCTCGGCGCCCGCGGCCGGAGGCACCCAGTCGTGCACCTTCCACTTCGGGACCACCGTGCCGATTCCCGTCGAGATATCGATCCAGCTGGCACCGGGCGGGGCGTCGGTGGCCTCCTACTACCAGGGTCTGCGCGGCGTCGAAGAGAAACAGACCCAGCTCAGCACGGTCACCGGGCTCGGGCAGGACGCCTACACCTACGAGGACGTGACCGGGCCGCACCTGGTGGCGTACGACAACAACCTGTACCTGTCGTACGCGGTGGTCATGGGCGGCCTGCCCCAGTCGTCGGTGCCGTCCGGAGTGGTCGGAGCCGAAGTGGCGAGCGCCCACGCGACCATGGAAAGGTTGATCCAATAGGGTTTGTCCGCATCGATATCCTGTGGCCATGGGTGACGGGGTGCAGATCCAGACCGACCAGGTCGGCGACTTCGGCCAAGGCCTCCGCAAGGACGCCGACAGCGGCTTCGCCGCCGCGGCCGGACGCGGCGCTGACCTGCACCGCCAGGGAGTCGGGCTGGGCGCCCAGATCAACGCCGGCCCCATCATGGAGGTCAAACAGAAGTACGCGGCAGCACTGGCCGCCACCGACGCCAACCTCCGCGTCTACCCGGTCGCAGCCGGCATCCTGGCCGACGTGGCCGAAGAAGTCGCCCGCCGTTTCGCACATGCTGACATGACCTCGGCGGTCACCCAGCAGCAAATCCAGACCATGCTCGGCGGCGCCATCACCCACGCGCAAAGCCTGATCGACCAGGCGCAGAACATGGGACGGGGGTTGCAGCCGTGAGCGAGGTCGACTGGAGCCGGTACAACCTGCCGGCCATCTCCAGCCTGATCGCCGACGTCGACGTGTGCGACGGCGCCGACCGGGTGCTGGCCTGGGAAGGACTGACGTCAACGGTCCGTGACCAGCACACGAGGCTGCTCGCGGCGGCGGACAGCCTGGCGGCGGTCTGGCCGCCGGGGAAGAACGACTCGGCGCTCGAATTCCAGCGGCAGGTCAAAGGCCTGGCCGACTCGATGCAGGAGACGCTGAAGAAGGCCGAGGACACGCGGGCGGGGTTGAACGGGGTGGTGCAGGCGTTCTCGACGGCCCAGAGCAGGATGCGCGATCTGGCGGCGGGCCGCGAAGGGGTGGCGAACGACTGGGTGCCGCGGATGGTCGACCACGCCGAGGACAAGTACGACGAGAGGGCCCAGGCCGCGATGCGCGAGGCCGAGGCGGCGATCAGCGACCATGGCGCCCAGATCCAGGCGCCGGGTCTGTTCCAGATGCGGCCCGCTATCGGCGACGACGGTCATCACCTATCGGGCGATGACGCAAAACCGTCATCCGGGACGACGCGCGGCGACGCAGGCGGGGGTGGCCTTCGGGCAACGCCGATTCCGGTGCCTGTTGATCGCGACCCGTCTGGGGTGTCCTCGGACTCGCCTGCGGAGTTCGGCTCGAACGGAGCCGGGCCGGGTGGCTCCGGGCAGTTTGGACCGGGCACGGCGGGGTCGTCCAATGACGGGCCGGTCCTATCCGGCCTGGCACCGACGGGTCCGAGCGCCGAGGGCGCTTCTGGCCCCGCAATCGGTGGAGGCCCGGCAACCGGCATCGGCCTGCCGCCAGGCACGCCCGTCGGGGGCAGCCAAGGTCAGGCCGGTGTTTTACCCATCGGCGGTGGTGTGCCAGCTGGTGCCGGAGGATTAGGCGGCGGATTCGTCGGCGGTCTCCCGGGTGGGGCGTCGGGCACGAGGCGTCCGGTGTCGGTCCGCCGAGCGATGCCGTCCGGGGCGGTCATCGGGGAGAGCACCGAGCGGGGTGTCGGGGGCAACCAGAGCGGCGTTGCGGGCGCGATGCCTATAGGCGGTGCTGGTGGTCGCGGCGCTGGCCGTCGAGGCTCGGGCGGGACTATCGACGGACAAGCAAATCAGCAATGGGCGACCGGCGAGGGTGTCGCACCGGTGATCCAGCCGGAGACGAACGAGGTGCGGCACGACCCAGGACCAGGTGTGATCGGCTTCGACAGGTGATCCTCTCTTTTCGCGTGGCGAGGGCCGCGGCGGCGGTCGCGGCGGTCCTGGCGAGCACAGCCCTGCCCACGCCGGCATTGGCCGATTCCATTCGCGACAAGCAGTGGTACCTGAGCGATCTCGACATTGCCCAGGTCCATCGGATCACCGAGGGGGCCGGTGTAACGGTCGGCCTGATAGACACCGGGGTAAATGCCAGTCAGCAGGACCTGCGAGGTGCGGTTCTGGCCGGGACTGAGGTCGGACCGGATGCAAGCGGCGACGGCCGGAGAGACAGCGACGGCCACGGCACCGAGATGGCGGGAATCATCGCCGGGCGTGGCCACAGCTCAAAGGACGGCATTCTCGGAATTGCTCCTGAGGCCAAGATTCTGCCGATCGGTTCACCGATCAACACCCTCGCGACCACTGACTTCATGACCGACGCTGTCGACTTCGCGATCACTCGCCACGTCGGCGTGATTAATATGTCGTTCGCCTTCGACGGCGACGAGACACTGCACGCTGCCATTCGCAAGGCGGCCGCCGCAGACATCGTGCTGATTGCCGGCGCAGGCAACGAGGGCAAGTCCGGCGAGTATCCGGGCCGATATCCAGAGGTGCTCGCCGTGGGTGCCTACGGCCGGGACGGGAAGATTGCGTCATTTTCGATCAGCGGTCCTCAGGTCGGGATCTCGGCACCCGGCGTCGACATCGTCACGACTGGCAACCAGGGTGCCGACGATTACTACGAGGGCCAGGGGACCAGCGAGGCGACGGCTGTGGTGAGTGGGGCGGCGGCGCTGCTGCGGGCGAAGTATCCCGACCTCAGCGCGGCGGAGATTGTGCATCGGCTGACGGCCACGGCTACCGATGCGGGGGCCAAGGGGCGGGACGACTCCTACGGCTACGGGCGGTTGAATATCGTCAAGGCACTCACGGCGCACGTCGCCCCGTTGCCTTCGGCGGCCGTCAGCAGCGCTGCCGCCGGGGGTGCGGCGCCTGCGCCTACTTCGGTGGCTGATCCGGAAGACCTGCCGACGGCCAAGAGTCCGCTGTTGCTCGTCGGGATCGTTGTCGGGTTGCTGGTGCTGGGCGGGCTGGTTGTCGCGGTGGTGGTGAGGGGCCGGCGGCGGGCCGGCTGAGTCAGCCGCAGGCCCGCGCCCAAGGTAAACGCCCGTTGATCAGCATGGTGCCGGACGCGACCCAAGAGGCGCGTCGAAGCAGCCGCTTGGTTTGGCGGGCGCGGCGGCGGGCACGCAGCAGGGCATGCGGATCGGATACAAGTTGATGGCTGAGGGGTTTGGGCCTAAGGAGCTGATTCGGCAGGCGGTGCGGGCTGAGGAGGCCGGCTTCGACTTTGTGGAGATCAGTGACCACTTTCACCCGTGGCTGGATGTGCAGGGGCACTCGCCGTACGCCTGGACCGTGCTTGGCGCGGTGGCCGCGCGTACCGAAAAGCTGGGGCTGGCGACCGGCGTGACCTGTCCGTCGGTGCGGTACCACCCGGCGATTGTCGCTCAGGCCGCCGCGACGCTCGCGATCATCTCCGATGATCGTTTCACGTTGGGCGTCGGCGCCGGTGAGCGGCTCAACGAACACGTGGTGGGTCAGGGTTTTCCGAGCGTACGCGGGCGCCATGAGCGGCTCGTGGAGGCGCTCGACATCATCAATCTGCTGTGGCAGGGCGGCTACCAGTCGTATGAGGGTAAGCATCTGCAACTGGAGGATGCTCAGGTGTTCGACCTGCCTGATCGTCTGCCGGTCATCGCGGTCGCGGCCGGTGGCCGGGATGCGGCCGAGTTGGCGGCTACGCACGGGGGCGGGCTGTTCGCGACCGAGCCGCGCAAGGATCTGGTTGAGGCATTTGCCGCCAAGGGCGGCCGGGGGCCGAAGTATGCCGAGATTCCCGTTGCCTGGGGCAAGGATGCCATCGAGGCGGCCCACAAGACGTCGCGTTGGGCGCTTACCGGCTGGCGGGTGATGTCGGAGCTGCCGAATCCGGCGAACTTCGAGGCCGCGTCCGAGCTGATCAAGCCCGAGGATGTGGCCGGGCAGTTTGCGCACGGCTCCGACGCCGGGCCGTATGTGGAAGCGTTCAGGACCTATGCCGACGCCGGTTATGACCATCTGGTGTTCATGAACGCCGGGCCGGACCCGGATGGCTTTCTCGACTTCTTCGCCAAGGAGTTGCGGCCCTCGCTCGGTGTCTAGGAACCTCGATCGGGCAGAATCGCGGCCGTGACACGAGCACAGGGTGATGCCCAGCCGCCGGCCGCGTCGGTGTCCCTCGATTATTTCGACGGGCTCTACATGGCCAAGGACGACCCGTGGGATCTGGCCACGAAGTGGCACGACCGGCGGAAGTATGCCGTGACCGTGGCCAGCCTTCCCCGCGAGCACTACCGGCGGTGTTATGAGCCGGGCGCCTCGATCGGGCATCTGACCCGCCTGCTCGCGGAGCGCTGTGACGAGGTGCTGGCGACCGACGCGATCGAGCCGGCCGTGATTCAAGGGCGGGAGATCGTCCGGGATCTGGCGAACGTCAGGTTCGAGCAGGCGACCCTGCCGGCTGAGATGCCGGACGGCACCTTCGACCTGATCGTGATCGGCGATCTGCTCTACTACCTGTCCGGTGACGACCTGGCCGCGACGATCGACGGTCTGGTCGGCCGGCTGGAGCCGGGCGGCGATCTGGTGTCGGTGCACTTCCGTGACCGGGAGAACAGCGGCAGCTACGACGGCTTCAACGCGCACTCGTCGGTGGCGGAACGCCCGGGCCTGGCCCACGTCGTGCACCACGAGGACGAGTGGTTCCTGCTCGACGTGTGGCGCCGGTAATTCGATGGCCGGGCGGGGCTGGTGAACGGGACGATCCCGGCATGGACCATGTGACCGCCGAGATCGTCGGCTACTACCAGGACCGGTACGAGGAAGGCGCGCGGCTCGGCAAACGGCCGCAGGGCCGGCTCGAGCGGATCCGCACGCTGGAGCTGCTCCGGGAGGTGTTGCCGGCCGCGCCGGCCCGGGTTCTCGACGTGGGCGGCGGTCCGGGGGCGTACGCCCGGCCGCTTGTGGACGCCGGTCACCGGGTGAAGCTGGTCGATCTCGTTCCGGCTCATGTCGAGCAGGCGCGGGCCGGGCAGCCGCCGGTCGAGGCGGTGGTCGGCGACGCGCGGGCGCTGCCGGAGAACGACGGCGATTACGACGCGACGCTGCTGCTCGGGCCGCTCTATCACCTTCACCGGCGGGACGACCGGGTGCGGGCGCTCCGCGAGGCGATCCGGGTGACCCGGCCGGGTGGCCCGGTCGTGGTGGCGGCGATCGCGCGTTTCGCCGGGCCGGTCGACTTCGCGGCGACGGCGCGGTTCGACGAGCGGATGGTCGCGGAGGCTTCGCGGCTGCGGTCGTCGGGCGAGAACGACCCGTCGATCGGTTTCACCCAGGCGTACTTCCACCGGGTCTCGGAGCTGATCGGGGAGTGCCGGGACGCGGGTCTCGGCACCGTGACGGTCCACGGCGTCGAGGGGCCGGCCTGGGCGGCGGCCGAGGCCGCGGTGGGCGGCCCGGCCGAGCGGGCGGTCTTCGAGGCGGCGTTGCAGCTGGCCCGGGTGTGCAGCTCGGAGCCGGAGGTGGTCGCGGCCAGCGCCCACCTGCTCGCGGTGGGCACCGCCTAGTCGGTGATGGCGACCACGCCCGAACAGACTGCACGTTCGCTCAGGTGCCAACCGACGTTCTTGAGCGTATGGTGCTCGCGAGTTGTTCATATGGACATCGAGGAGCGGCCTTGTTCGACGTGCTGGTGGTGGGCGACGCCAACCCCGACCTCGTGCTGCGGGGCGACGTGCGGCCCCGGTTCGGGCAGGTGGAGCAGCTGCTCACCGGGGCCGACCTGGTGCTCGGCGGCTCGGGCTCGATCACGGCGGCCGGGTGCGCGCGGCTCGGCCTGCGGACGGCGATGCTGGCGGCGGTCGGCGACGACGTGTTCGGCCGGGTCGTGCGTTCGGAGCTCGGCGAGCGGGGGGTGACGCTGCTCGAGGCGGAGTCGCGGGGCACGCCGACCGGGCTGAGCGTGATCCTGACGCCGGACGGCGGCGAGGGCCGGGCCATCCTGACCCTGCCCGGGACGATCCCGCTGCTGAGGCCGGCCGACATCAGCGACGACTTGCTGGGACGCACCCGCCACGTACACGTCTCGTCGCTGTATCTGCAGCCGGAGTTGGCGGACGGCCTGGCCGGGGTTTTCGAGCGGGCGCACAAGCTCGGGGTGACCACGTCGCTGGACACCAACTGGGATCCGTCCGAGCAGTGGTCGTCGATCGCCGAGATCCTGGCTCAGACCGACGTGTTCCTGCCCAACGCGGCCGAGCTGCTGGCGATCACCGGAGCGCCGGCGCCGGAGGAGGCCGCGCGGAGCCTGGGCACGACGGTGGTCATGAAGGACGGCGAACGCGGCGCGCGGGCGTGGTGGGACGGCGGCGAGTGCGCGGCCGCCGGCCTCGCGGTCGAGGTCGTCGACACGATCGGCGCGGGCGACAGCTTCAACGCCGGCTTTCTCGCGGCGCGGCTGGGCGGGCGCTCGATCGAGGAGTCGGTGCGCTGGGCCGCGGTGGCCGGTTCGCTGAGCACCCGGGCGGCGGGCGGGACGGCGGCCCAGGCGACGCCGGCCGACCTCTGACTCACGGCTGGAAGAGTTTCCACTGGCCCTCGGAGACCACCTCGGGGATGCCGTCGACCACGCTGATGGCGGTGTCGTCGTCGATCGCGTAGGTCGGCGCCGGGATCCGGGCCGCCCACTTCTCCGCGTTGGCCAGCGAGGCGTCGGGGTGGTCCGGGTTCTCCAGATGCGGGATGACCGCGAAGTCGACGAGGCCCGCGCCCTGCCCGGTGACCAGGAACCGGTCGACGTCGCCCTGCGGCGTGGCGAAGGTGACCGGCCGCGCGTCGTGCCCGCGCGGCGGGTCGACGTAGGTCTCGGCGAAGGCCGACGTCGCGGCCATGCTCCCGGCGCTCACCCCGACATAGACCGCCTCGGGCCGCAGCGTCGGCAGCAGGGCGCTCAGGCCGGAACGCCACATCCAGTCGGCGAGGAACAGCGGGTCGCCACCCCAGACCAGGAGCGCGTCCACGTCCCGGACGGCCGGGACCCAGGCGGCCTCGTCGATGTGGGGCAGCGCCGTCAGCTCCAGGATGCCCAGCGATTTCCAGCCCAGCCCGGCCAGCGGTGACGGGGCCTGGCCACTGACCGCCCGCCACGCTCCGCCGGTCCCGCCCGGGAAGGGGTAGATCGCGGTCGGGATGACGAGCGCGCTGGACTCGGCGATCGGCTTGCCGAGCAGGCCGACCAGCGCGTCGTGGATGCTGCGGTTCTTGATTCCGGACGAGGTGAGGAGAGCTCTCATGTCTCCACCTTCCTGCATTGCCTGGAAGGGGACCGGGCCGGGTCCGCCCCTCGACGGATCCGGCCCGGTCGGGCAACTCTGACGGACGGGTCAGCCCTTGAGGCCGGTGAACGACATCGTCGCGATGAACCTTTTCTGGGCGAAGAGGAAGGCGAGGATCAGCGGCGCGGTCGCGATCACGTTGCCGGCCATCAGCTGGGCCCACTCCGTACGCCGGGTGCCCTGGAAGTTCGCCAGGCCGACCTGCAGGGTGAACCGGCTGTCGTCGGAGATGGCGACCAGCGGCCACAGCAGGTCGTTCCAGCTGGACAGCAGCGTGAAGATGGCCAGCGTCGCCAGGGCCGGCCGGGCCAGCGGCAGCACGATGCTGCGGAATGTCCGCCACGTGCCGCAGCCGTCGATCAGGGCCGCCTCCTCCAGCTCGACCGGCAGCGACAGGAAGAACTGCCGCATCAGGAAGATGCCGAACGCCGAGGCCAGCCAGGGCACGAAGGCGGCGGCCAGGGTGTCGACGATGCCGATGCGGGCGAACATCAGGTACGTCGGGATCATCAGCAGCTGGAGCGGGATCATCACGGTCGCGATGATGACCAGGAAGGCGAGGCCGCGGCCGGCGAACTTGAGCCGGGCGAAGCCGTAGCCGGCGGCCGAGCACAGGACCAGGTGCGAGAGGACCGAAACCACGGACACGAGCACGGTGTTGCCGAACCACCGGATCACCGGTGTCTCGGTCAGCAGCGTCCGGTAGCCCTCGAAGTGCAGGGACGTGGGGATCAGCTTGGGCGGGAACTGGTTGATCTCGGCCGTGCTCATGAACGAGGTGAGCAGCATCTGGACCAGCGGCAGCACGAAGATCAGCGCGAGCGGCATCAGCAGCAGGTGCCAGCCGGAGAACGGGAGCTTGAAACGAGGGCGCATCAGAAGACCTCCGATCCGCGCCGGCGGCCGTACCAGATGACGCCGAGTGTGAGCAGCAGGGTCACCACGAACAGCAGGTAGGCGGCGGCCGCGCCGTACCCGAGCCGTTGGGTCTGGAAGGCGAGCTCGTAGATGTAGTAGACGATCGTCTGGGTCGTGTTGAGCGGGCCGCCCCGGGTGGTGGTGTAGATCAGGTCGAACAGCTGCATCGCGGTGATCGTCTGCCAGACCGCGGCGAAGACGGTGACCGGCCGCAGCTCGGGCAGCGTGATGTGGCGGAAGACCCGGAAGCGCCCGGCGCCGTCCATGACCGCCGCCTCGACCAGCTCGCGCGGGATGGCCTGCAGCGCGGCCAGGTAGATGACCGAGGTGAACCCGACCTCGCCCCACAGCGCGATCAGCACGACCACGTAGAGCGCCTGGTGCGGGCTCTCCAGGAACTGCTGGGGCGGGATGCCGAGGTGCCGCAGCACGTCGTTGGCCGCGCCGAACTGCGGGTTGAAGACGAAGCCGGCCAGGATGCCGGTCGCCGCCGCCGACGCCACGTAGGGCACGAAGATGCAGGTGCGGTAGAAGCCGAGCAGCCGGATCTTCTGGTTGAGCGCGATCGCGATGACGATCCCGAGCACGATCGACGCGGGCACGAACAGCGCGGTCAGCACCAGCGTGTGCCGGGCCGCGGCGAGCATGTCCGGGTCCTGGGCCAGCTGCTCGTAGTTGCGCCAGCCGACCGGGATGCCCGGCGTGATGCCGTTCCACTTGGCCCGCGAGATGAAGAACGCCCACACCGCGGGGAAGATCGACAGGCCGGCGACGATCGCGGTGGCCGGTCCGGCGAAGGCCCATCCGGTCAGATTCCGGCGGACCCGGCGGCGGGTCCGGCCGCGCTGGGAGCGCGCGGCCGATCCCGTACGCGGCGTGACCGCGAACGTCACCGCCATCAGTTCGTCACCGAGTCGGCGGATTTCTTGGCCGCCTCGTCCAAGGCCTGTTTCGGGCTCTCCGTTCCCTGCAGCACCTTCGAGATCGCGTCGCCGACGTTGCGCGACAGCTCGTCGTAGCCGGCCACGGTCGGGCGGGCCTGCTTGGCGTTGGCCAGGTTGGCGAAGAACTTGTCGCCGCCCGGGTATTCCTTGACGTACGCCGCGTATTCCGGGGTGTCCTTCTCGGTCGTGCGCAGCGGCAGGTTGCCGAGCTTGAGGTTCCACTTCGCGTCGGTCTGCGCGCTGGTCAGCCATTTGATGAAGTCGCGCGCGGCGCCGGCCCGGTTGACGTCGTCGTGGTTGAACAGCACCCACACGTCGGGGCCGGAGACGGTCTCGTGGTCGCCGTTGAAGCCGGGGAGCTGGACCACGCCGTACGACAGCTTGGCGTCCTTGATGTCGAGCAACGACCACGGCCCGCTCATCATCATCGCGACGCGGCCCGAGTTGAACAGCCGCCAGTACTTCTCGTCGGTCTGGTCCAGGTACATCGACTTGTCGTCGACCGCCATCTGGCGCAGCGTCTCGAGCGCGGCCACCCCGGCGTCGGAGTTGAAGGCCGGCTTCGTCCCGTCGAGGATCTGACCGCCGTGCTGCCAGAGCAGCGGCCACAGGTGCCAGGTGGTGTCCTCGCTGCCCGAGACCGAGTACGCGGTCCCGTAGATCTTGTCGGCCGGCTTGGTCAGCTTCTTGGCCGCGGCCCGGAAGTCGTCCCACGACCACTGGTCGGTCGGGTAGGCCACGCCGGCCTGGTCGAACAGCTTCTTGTTGTAGAGCAGGGCGAGGTTGTCGACGAGGGCCGGGATGCCGATGACCTTGCCGCCGACGGTGGCGGTCTCGCGGGCGGCGGGCGAGAACTCGTTCCAGCCGAACGCCGGGTCGGCCACGAACGAGGTGAGGTCCTGGGTGTGGCCGCTGGCCCCGAGTTCGCCGGCCCAGCTGCCGTACGCGTACGAGATGTCGGGGTAGCTGCCGCCGGCGAAGCCGGCCGAGAGCTTGGTCAGCAGGTCGTCGGTGGTCGGTGCCCCGGGCGAGGTCTTGATCGTGACGTTGGGATGCAGGCCGTGGTATTCCTGGGCCAGCTGCTCGGCGGTGGTCTCGGCCTGTTCGGTCTGGCCGGTCCACCAGGTGAGGGTGACGTTGGCCTTGGGGTCGTAGCCGGCGGCCGCGTCCTTGCCGTCGTCCTTGTTGCCGGCGGTGCCGCCCATGCAGGCGGAGAGCAAGAGGGCGGCGCCGAGGCCGCCGGCCAGCGACCGGAAGACCGGACCGCGCCGAAGGTATGTCATCTGGGGCACCTCGATGGTCGTCGGGAGGAGAGGCCACACGAGGCCAGCTGGTGACCTCCGCCACATTGAGGTTCTTGCCCGAGGATTATGCTCGTTTGCTTTCGTTTAACAAGATCCGCGCATCAAACGAGCAATCCAGACTGAGCGTTGTCAGCGCAGCGCCTCCGGGATCAGGTCGCCATGGGCCGCCGTCAATTCGTCGCACAGCTGCCAGATCTGGTCGACGGTCAGCGTGGCCGCGGTGTTGGGGTCGGCCATCGCGGCCTGCCGGACCATGCGGGGGTCGCCGTTGATCGCGGCCTGGACGGTCAGCTGGCCGACGCTGACGAAGCTCCGGTTGAGCGCGGCGCACTGCAGGGGGAGCGCGCCGACGTGCTCCGGGCGTACGCCCAGCCGGTCGACCACGCACGGCACCTCGACCGCGTAGCCCTCGGGCAGGTTGGTGATCAGGCCGCGGTTGGCCACGTTGGCGTGGATGCGGCGCATCGTGCCGGTGACCATGCTGTGGATGACCTGCGGGGCGTACTCGGTGGCGTCACGGCTCACGTCGAGCGGCTCGCCTCGTTCGAGCGCGTCGCGGACCGCGTGGTACTCGTCGACGTTCGCCTTGCTGATCCGCAGGTAGTCGCCGACCGGGATGCGCAGGCGGGCGATCTCCTCGTCGTGGTGGAGGTACCACGGGACGTACTCGCTGGAGTGCTCGCTGGTCTCGGTCGGGAAGTAGCCCAGCCGCTGGTACATGTCCATGCGTACCCGGCGCCGCATCGACGGGTCCCGCTCCAGGAGCTCGTCGATCTTCGGGTAGAGCGACTCGCCGCGGTGCTCGAACCTCAGCAGCCAGGCCTGGTGGTTGACCCCGGCGCCGGTGTAGTCGACCTCGTCGAGCGGGACTCCGAGCAGCTCGCAGAGGTCGTGCACGGTCCAGAAGACGGAGTGGCAGAGCCCGGCCGCCTTCAGCGACGGCGCGGTCGCCGCCAGGTAGCCGATGTTCATCGCCATCGGGTTGGTGTAGTTGAGCAGCCACGCGTCCGGGCAGATCTCGAGCATGTCCGCCGCGATGCCGTCGAGCACCGGGAACGTGCGCAGCGCCCGGAAGATCCCGCCGATGCCGAGCGTGTCGGCGATGGTCTGGCGCAGACCGTACCTGGCCGGGATCTCGAAATCGCGCACGGTCGCCTCGTACATGCCGACCTGGATCGCGTTGATCACGAAGTCGGCGCCGTCGAGGGCCCGCCGCCGGTCGAGCGACGCGGTGATGACCGGTTTCGCCCCCAGCTGCTCGGCCGTGCGGCGGGCGATCAGCTCAGCCGTCTCGAGCCGCGACGGGTCGATGTCTTGCAGGGCGAGCGTCACGCCGCGCAGCTCGTCGAAGGAGAGGATGTCGGCGAGCAGTTCGCGGGTGAACACCACGCTGCCGGCCCCCAGGAAGGCGATCACTGTCATGGCCGGATTGTTGGCGCCCGCGCAGAGAACGCGCAAGACACGCTGGCCAATCGCTTGGAAACGAACTAACCTGACTGCGCATTTGATCAATACGCGCTCGGGAAGGTTCCATGGCTCAAAGTACGCTGCGCCGGGCCGACCGGGTCTCGGCCATCCTGGAACGCGTCGCCAGCAGCGGTTCGGTCGACGCCGGCCACCTGGCCGAGGAGTTCGCGGTGTCACCCGCGACGATCCGCCGCGACCTGCAGGTCCTCGAGGACCAGCGGCTGCTGTCGCGCACCCACGGCGGGGCGGTCGCGATCGACGTGGTCTATGAGTTGCCGGTCCGCTACCGCGGCGGCCAGCACCGCGAGGAGAAGGCGCTGATCGCCCGCAAGGCGGCCGAGCTGCTGCCCAAGGGCCCGCTCACGCTCGGCCTGACCGGCGGCACGACGACGCACCTGCTCGCGCGGATCCTCGCCGAGCGGGTCGACCTGACCGTGGTGACCAACGCTCTCAACATCGCGGCCGAGCTGGCGCTGCGCCCCCGCCTCAAGCTGATCATGACCGGCGGCGTCTCGCGCACCCAGTCCTACGAGCTGGTCGGGCCGATCGCCGACCAGGCGCTGCAGGGCCTCAACATGGCGGTCGCGGTGGTCGGCGTCGACGGCATCAGCGCCCGCGGCGGCCTCACCACCCACGACGAGATCGAGGCGAACACCAACGCCACGATGATCCGCCGGGCCGACCGGGTGATCGTGGTGGCCGACGGCTCCAAGGTCGGCAAGGTCTGCCTGGCCGGCATCAGCCCGATCACCGGGGTCTCGACGCTGGTCACCGACAACAGCGCCGACGCGACCGGCATCGAGGCGATCCGGCGGGCGGGCACCGAGGTCGTCGTGGTGGGTGGCTGATGGAACCGGTGCGCCTGTTCGTCGTCGGCGCCGGCCAGCGCGGCTCCACCTACGCACGCCGGGCCGCCGCCTCCGGCGCCGCAATCATCGTCGGGGTCGCGGAGGCGGATCCGGTGCGCCGGGAGCGCTTCGCTTCGGCGTACGGGATAGAGCGCGGGAACGTGTTCTCGGACTGGGCCTCGGTCGATACCCGAACGGCCGACGCGGCCGTCATCGCGACGCAGGACCGTGACCACGAGGGGCCGGCGGTCCGGTTGGCCGGCCTGGGTTACCACCTGCTGCTGGAAAAGCCGATGGCGCCGTCTTTCGAGTCGGCTTCCCGCATCGCCGAGGCGGCGGTCGAGGCCGGCGTGATGCTGGCCGTCTGTCATGTATTGCGCTACACGAGTTACACGCGGGCCATCAAAGCGGTTCTCGACTCCGGCCGGATCGGGCGGATCGTGAGCATGCAGCATCTGGAGCCGGTCGGCTGGTGGCATCACGCGCATTCGTTCGTGCGCGGTAACTGGCGTTCCACTTCGGAGTCGTCGCCGATGCTGCTGGCCAAGTCCTGCCACGACATCGACTGGCTGCTCTATCTGGCCGGGCAGCCGGCGCGGCGGGTCAGCTCGTTCGGCGGGCTGGCCCATTTCACGCCGGAGTCGAAGCCGGCCGGGGCCGGTGACCGTTGTGTCTCCTGTGCCGTCGAAGCATCCTGCCCCTATTCGGCGGTGCGGCTCTATTCGCCGGCCGAGCCGGGGTGGCCGCGGGACGTTCTCGGCGACGATGTGGACCTCGCTCTGAAGGAGGGTCCCTATGGCGAGTGCGTCTACAACGGACAGAACGATGTGGTCGATCACCAGGTGGTGAACCTGGAACTGGCCGACGGGGCGACGGTGTCGTTCACGATGACCGCGTTCACGCCGTTCGAGCAGCGCAAGACGCGCATCTTCGGCACGCACGGCTATCTGTCCGGCAACGGGGCCCGGCTGCGGCTGGTCGATTTCCGCACCGGTTCTTCCGAGGTGATCGAGGTCGGCGACACCGTCGTGGCCGGTCACGACGACGGCGACGACGGGGTGGTCGACGCGTTCCTGGCCGCGGTGGCCGCCGGCGACCCCACGCTGATCCGCTCCGACGCCGCGACCAGCCTGGCCGGCCATCGCGTGGTCTGGGCCGCCGAGGAGGCCCGCGCGTTGGGTACGGTCGTGACACTGTCCTGACCGCTTTCGCCCCGGAGGAACCGCCCATGATCACTGTCCACGGCGCCGACGAGATCAAGGCCCTGGCCGGCCGCGACCTCGGGGCGAGCGACTGGCTCGAGGTGACACAGGACCGCATCGACACGTTCGCCGACGCCACCGGCGACCACCAGTGGATCCACGTCGACGCGGCGCGGGCGGCGGCCGGCCCCTTCGGCACGACGATCGCCCATGGCTATCTCACACTCTCGCTGGTGATTCCGCTCTTCGGCAGCCTGCTGCGCGTCGAGGGCACCAAGATGGGCGTCAACTACGGACTGGAGAAGGTCCGCTTCCCCAACCCGGTCCGGGTCGGCTCCCGCATCCGGCTGGCCGCGTCGGTGGCCGATGTGGCCGAGGTGACCGGTGGGCTGCAGATGACCTGCGACTTCACCGTCGAGATCGAGGGCCAGGAGAAGCCGGCCTGCGTGGCCCGCGCCATCTACCGCCAATACCTGTAGCTCTCGCGAACGCGCCGCGGACCCGCCTCAGCGATCCGCGGCGCGAGCGGCGAGGTAGGCGTCAAGGGCGGCGGCTCCGGTGAGCATCCCGCGACCGCGGGCGGTCAGGCGGGTGTTCCAGTCGTCGAGCAGGGAGCCGAGGGGTTCGACGCCGCCGGCCGCGCGGACCTGGGCGAGCAGCGGGGCGATCCGGGCCAGCTGGTAGCCGCCCCGGCGGAGCTGGTGGATCAGCTCGGCGTCGCGGACGTCGGCCGGGCCGTAGACGCGGTAGCCGGTCTGCCGGTCGCGGCGGGGATGCAGCAGGCCGGCGCGCTCCCACTTGCGCAGCGTCGCCGGGCGGAGGCCGAGTCGCCGGGCGAGCGGGCCTACGAACGTGTCGCCCCGCCGGCCGGCGATCGGGGCCAGATCCTCCAGCGCGGCCGCCACCGCCCGCAGGGTCCGGCGATCGTCGAGGAGCTGGGCGTGGCTCTCGTCGATCAGGCGGAGCGCGGTCTCGGTCTCGTCGCGCGTGAACGCCCGCATGATCTGGGTGGCGGCCGGCTGCCCATGCCCGGGGATCAGTGCCAGGAACGCGGCCAGCGCCCGGGCGTGGAGTGCCGTATAGGCGCGGTAGCCGTTGGGGCTGCGCTCGGCGGGCGGGAGGATGCCGGCCGCCTCGTAGTTACGGATCGCCTGGGTGGAGAGGCCATGGGCCCGGGCCAGGTCGACCGGCCGTTGAAGGTTTTGTGGCACCGGACCGCCGACATCCTGGAAAAAGGTTCAACCGTTGGTTCAACGATACTGTTCAGGGGCATGACGTTTTCCATCACAGGGCTGGGAGAACCGACCCACGGCTCGGACGCGCTGCTCGACGTACGCAACGAGATCTTCCGCGATCTCGTCGAGCGGGAGGGGTACCGGGCGATCGCGATCGAGAGCGACTGCCTGATGGGGCTGGTCGTGGACGACTATGTGACGAGCGGGAAGGGCACGCTCGACGACGCTGTGCGGCACGGGTTCAGTCACGGGTTCGGCGCGTCGGCGGCCAACCGTGAGCTTGTGCGCTGGCTGCGGGCGTACAACCGGGAGCGGCCCGCCGAAGAGCGGGTGAGATTCGCCGGGTTGGATGGTCCGCTGGAGATCACGCACGCGGCGAGCCCGCGGGAGGCCCTTGCCGCGCTCCATGCCGGCGCCGACCTGGCCCCCTGCACCGCGGAGGAACTCGACCGGCTGATCGGCGACGACGAGAGGTGGGCCAACCCGGCGGCGATGATGGATCCGTCGCAGTCCGTCGGGCGGACCCCCGAGGCCAGACAGTTACGGCTGATCGCCGACGATCTGGCGGCGCGGCCCCTCACGTCGGACCGGGCCCGGCTGTTCGCGCGCACGGCGACCGGGCTGTTGAGATATCACTACTGGCTCGCCGACACCTCACCGGACCGCATGGCGTGGCTCCTGGGCATCCGGTCGTCGATGATGACGGCCAACCTGCTCGCGATCGCCGAGACGCGAAAGGTCATGGCGTTCGCCCACAACTCCCATCTGCAGCGCGAGAAGAGCAGCATCCGGCTGGGTGACCGGCGCTACGAGTGGTGGAGCGCCGGCGCTCAGCTGGGCGGCGACTACACGTTCCTGTCGATGGCCATCGGCACCTACCGCGAGCACGGGGTGGGGGCCCCGCCGCCGGACACGATCGAAGGGCGGCTCTATGCGCGACCCGGAGACCGATTCAGAGTCGAACCCGCGGAGATCGGTCCCGGCGTCAAGGCGCGGGTGTCGCCGTGGTTCGGCTATGCGCCCCTGGACCCGGCCCACCTGAGCAGCATCGACGGCATCGTCTTCGTGAAGGACGCCTAGGGCGTGTATCGAAGTCGGCGGTGCCGGTTGATGTTCACGGCGTGGCGTTGATCGATAAATAGCGAGGTCTCCGGTAGATGGCTTAACGACCA
>NZ_JBFBAD010000117.1:0-30523 GCF_040682075.1 Actinoplanes sp. NPDC051411
AGCTATCCCACCTGGGGAATTACGTGAGCGACGGGGTGGGGAATTACGTGAGCGTCAGACCGCTACAGGTGGGGAATTCCGTGAGCGCCGACACGCCTCGAACATCGGTCCCCGGACCAGGCTCTGGAGCGTCTCCTGCATCTGCTCGAACCAGGTGATCGGGCCGACCAGGCTCTGGATCGTCTTCTGGATCTCTTCGAACCAGATGACCGGGCTGACCAGCTCGGCGATCTGGTTCAGCGAGGGAGCTATCGCATCCAGGAAGGACTGCCTGCCCTCGGCCGTTCCGGCCCAACCGGCGCGCATGGCCCCGCGAAGGCGCGAGTCGCGGCTCGGCCTGCGACGCGCTCGGCCGGCGGCTTCGCGGGCGCCGCGGGTGAGCCGCAGATCGATCAGCCGCTGGTGCGCCCGGAGGGCGGCGCTGCGGGACGTCGCCTTCTGCCGGGGACGGACCATCACGACCTTGGTGGGCGACACCACGACGCGGGGTATGGCCGGCGTCATCGAGGTGGCCTGGGGACCATGGCTGCGAGCGGGACACCTGTCCAGTTCGGGTTCGCGGCCGCCGCTCGCTGGAACGCGCGGGCCAGAGGAACGCCCTTGCGGGCCGGCGGGGTGAGCGAGTCGGGGTTCTCGGCGGAGACCGCCTCGTCGTTGTCGTTCATGGTGCTCCTTCGGGTCTGGAGTGGTTCTCCTACTCCTCCAGGCCGTCAGAGCGGGGTACCGGCAAAAAATCTTGGAACTTTTTTCGGCGAGGCTTCCCGGCCATGGTCCAGGGGCTTCTGCCGACGTGAATTCTATGAGGTGGGACCGACAAGAACCGAGGCGAGCCGGTCCGTCCTCCTGCCCGCCTCTCGGCTTGTCTAGCGACCATAGCTGTCTAGCGCCTATAGTCGCGTGCATGGACAAGGCGGCGAGGTTGATGGGCGCCCATGAGATCCGAGTCCGCCTCGGCGGCATCAGCCGCCAGCGCGTGTACCAACTCACCTCTCGCGCCGACTTCCCCCGGCCGGCCGCGGTCCTGCAGCAGGGCAAGGTGTGGTTCGGCGATCAGGTCGAGGCGTGGATCGGGACCCGCCGCCCTCACCAGGACGACCTTGGCGAGGCGGAGTCCCGGTCGAGCGGGTCGGCCACCCGGGCCGGCGTCTTTTCCGAACTACTCCGGGATGAGCCCGGCCCGGGGTGAGGATCGTGTGCTGGGCGCTGACCCTTCGGGTGTGCTCCGTTGGGTTTTCGCTGGTCAGAGTGGCTCGGCGAGACGCTTCTGGAAAATCTTGGCGATGGCCGGTGCAGAAACTGTCCCGCGCCTCGTGTCATGTCCGTAGGGGGTCGCGTTTTCTCAGCTCCAGCCCCTGGAGCTGGAGCGGCACGACCCAGAAGGAGAGGCACTCGAAGATGAGCGCCTTCCCGGGGGGAAGCTATCAGCCCCTCGACCAGGACCGGGGTAACACGGACCCGGCAGACAATTCGGTCGAAGCTCCGGACCTCGGTTCTGAGCAGCGGCGCGTCGAATCATCGACGCCGACCTGGATGGATCTTGACGAAGGGCAGTCGAAGATCCTGAAGGATGACTATGTCCACTGGTTCACGACCGACGGTAACCGCGTTCTCCGCGCCGCCGGTCACAGTATCGCTGGCCGCAAGGGGAACGAGCTCGGTGCGGATGCGGCCGTTAAGTGTTATGAGCAGTGGCCTGACCCGCATAAGCGGGAACGGTTCAAAGGAAGCCCTCAGTATTGCTACCGGGTCGTCCGGAACTTGTTCCTCGACCAGATCAAGACCAGCTATAACCGCAATGAGATTCACGCGGGGCTCCCGGGACACCCCTCCCTCGAGGAGGGCTCGACCGGGACGGTCTGGGACAAGGCGAATGGCGATAGGGCTGATCCCGACTGGGAAGTCAGGTTCGCAGTCAACTCTCTCAGCGAAGAGAAAAGCGAACTGATCTTCCTCGTCTACTGGCTGCGCATGAGCCGGGTGAAGGCCGCGGAAACTATGGGTATCACTCGCCGTCAGGCAGACAGGATTCACGAATCCGCCATGGGAGAGCTGCGCGCTCTTCTGGAGTAGGAGGGTCAAGTGGACGTTGAAAAGCGTTTGCTGAATATGACCGACTCCTTCGCGGAACACGCGTCCGAGAAAGACCTGGACGCGTTCACGGCACAGGTTCTTGATCGTTTGGGACTGACCGTGCCGAGTAAGACCGGAACACCTGGAGGTGCCGGCCCCACTGGGGTCGGCCCCTCCGGGGGCGGTCTTCGTGAAGGACACGACACCGACCGGCTGGTCGGAGAGAGGACAGAAACGAAGATGTTCGACTGCCGGTCGTGAGCGACCGGCGATCCGTAGAAGCGTCAAGGCTTGCCTTGCGCTGATCGAAGATCCACCGCTCCGCTGAGGCTGTCAAGGGAAGGGGAGTCTCGGCGGCCGGGCTTGATAGCAGCCAGGAGAGGCGCGTGGCGTACTCGCGGCAACCTCATCCAGGGAGAGGAACCGCAACCAGCCTCAACTCAATCAACGACGAGAAAGGAGATGACTACGAGTGAACGAACATCGCAAAGCTGCTAGACCCTCTAGCGGTCGGCTAACCAGACTCTTGAGTTTGGCGAGCCTCGCCGCAGTGCATCTCGTGGTTCTAATCCTCGGGGGCGACAGCCGGCGCGAGGCGGCGCGCCGGCTGAGGCCGCTTGGATGGATCAACGGGCTGCTGCTGGGTGCAGTGATGCGTAGCTGATCAAGTTAGACAGGGGCCCGCGGCGGTAACCGCGGGCCCCTGCCCCTTATCTGGGGGCCGTCTTTGAAGACTCCGGAATCGAGCGTGCATAAAGTGCGGCCGGATTCGTGTCATAAACGAAACCGGCAGGCAGTGCCCCGCAAAGAGCGCGGCCCGGCAATGCCGTATCGACATTCTGGAGCTTCTCGTGCGTGACAAGATTTTGTTTTTCGTCCTTTCGGCGCTGGCCGCTTTGACGTTGTCTCCGCTCATCGCCGGAGTCGCGGTCTGGGTGGGAACTCTTGCCGGCATGACTAGTGGTGCGCTGATCATCCTGTTCGGCAGCACAACCGCCGGCGTCTTCGCCGCATTCATGACGCTGGCCAGCCTCGCGGCCAGCCTGTTCTTCTCCAAGTCGAAATAGCCCGGTGGCGTCAACGGTCCCGGCCGCGAGGAATGCCAAGATCCGTTGTCCTGCGGGTTCCACCAGCCTGACGCTGCAGAGAAGCGATCTTGCTCCGGGCTGCGTCGAGGCTCACCTGCAAGCCCTCAACCTCGCCGAGCCAGCCATTGGTGCGGGCCTCGATGCGCTGGGTTAGGTTGCGGGCGATGTCGGCCAGCCGGTGAGCTTGGACCGGGTCGACCTGGAGCATGGGGCAGCGGATGTATTAGGTGTTCACTACTCAGGCCAAGCCCCGCGCAGCGATCACGGCTGGAGGAGATACGCGACAACCTGCAGGCCCGCATTGCCGAAGCTGTCCGCGAAAGATGGCTCGGCGAGGTCGAGGGTCTTCAGGTGAGCCTGGCCGGCGCTCAGGACAAACTCGACCAGATCGAGGCCACTGTTCGGAAGAACACGACCGCGACTCAACTGGGCATGCCGTCCTTCGGACAGATCGTCGGACGCGCTCCCAACGGCGAAACATCGCAGGCAGTCGCCTCTAGGAGGGACTCGAAGCGCTGATCGCAGCCTGGCCAGGCGGCGTCACACAGGGGCGTTCGGAAGACAGGATCGGGCACGGCCAGTCGCCTTCGCTCAGCCGACGGGGCTAGGCATCATCGATGCATGCGCCCGAACGACTGGCACCTCACCGAAGACATCGACGACTTCCTCGCCCAAGCCGGAGACTTCCTACGCTCTCGACCCGCCTTGCACACCATGCCCCTGACGGTGACCGAAAAGCTGCGCGCGCTCGGGCCGGCGGGAAGCGGAAACCCAGCCCCCGTCTTCGGCTGGCTGGAGCAGTCAGGCGAGGTCCGCGCCACCTTCTACCGCTTCCCGGGCCGCGGCCTGAGCGTCACCTCCCTTACGCCCGAGCAAGCCGACACCCTCGCCGTCCGCCTGGTCTCCCTCCGGCACGCGCTTCCCTCCGTCAGCGCGGACCACACCACCGCGACCGCTTTCGCCGAAGCCTGGCAGCGGCACACAGGCGCGACGCCGACACTCCGCTTTCGGCTTCACCTGCACCGCCTCGGCACCCTCACACCACCGGAGCCGGCCCCGCCCGGCCGGGGCCGGCTTGTGGATGATCGGGACCACGAGCACCTCATCCGCTGGTGCCGCGAGTTCGCCGCGGACGTCGGGGAGACGGTCACGATCGACGCCGCGTCTTGGGCCAACACTCGCTTCGCCGAGAAAAGCTATACGTTCTGGGAGACCCCGGACGGCACGCCCGTCTCCATGGCCGGCGTGAACCCGATGGTCGCCGGCCAGATTCGGGTGGACCCCGTCTACACCCCGGCCCACCTACGCGGCCGCGGCTACGCAGGCGCCGTAACAGTCGAAGTGACCCGAGCCGCGCTCGCCGCCGGAGCGACGGACGTGGTCCTGTTCTCCGACGCCGCCAACCCCACCAGCAACGCCCTATACCGCCGCATCGGCTACGTCCCGATCGCCGACTGGGCCGGCTACGACTTCACCCTCACCGAGTCGGAGGACAGTTAGGACGACCAACGCCTGGGATCGGGACGCACAAAACGCGAAAGAGATTCGTTGTTCAGAGAAGCGTGTGTCAGATGCCCTCTACTTCGGGTCGACCCGGCCCAACTGCCGCGACTAAAAGAGATCCACATCAACCTCGCTGACCGACTCCAGGAGGCCAAGGAGCAAGGCTGGCTCGGCGAGGTCGCCACGATCGAGACCACCATCGCCGCTGCCGAACAGAAGCTCATCGCGATGCGGGGCCAGGCAGCCCATCGCACCACAACCAGTCTGGGTATGCCGGGCACCGGCCCAGCCGTGGGACGATCGAGCCCGAACCGATGACCGTGCTTGGCCGCAGTCCAGGCGTACGGTCTGCCAGATCCATCTATCGCCGAGGTGCCCTTGATGCGACGATCGTGGCGACTGCTAAGCGCGTGGGTCGCCGTCGCCTTGGGCGGCGCCATGGGCGTCGGTGGCGCGCTGATGGTCTCACGCTGGGTCTCCGCGCCGTTGGCCACCCTGGTCGGCGGCGGCGTCGCGGCGGTCTCAGCGATAGCTGCCGGCCGCACGAGACAGTGGCTTGAGCGGCAATTGGAACTACGACGGGAACTTCCCGACCGCATCACCCTGCATGGACGGGCTGGAGGACTTCCGCGCGTTCGTGACATCACCGACCCGGTCGTGCTCGGCGTCCATCCAGCCGAAACACGCGTCGACAACCCCCGGCAGACTGCCGCAAGCGGGTCCACGCCTTACATCCCGCGAGATGTCGACGACGAGCTCCGCGACGCAGTCCGCAGGGAGGGCCTCATCGTGGTCGTGGGCGAGTCGACCGCTGGGAAGTCCAGGGCTGCCTTCGAGGCGATACGAGCGCTGACTCCAGATCATCTGCTCGCTGTTCCGTCAGGGCGGGAGTCGCTCGCCGCTGTCGTTGCCCGACTGTCCGAGTCGCGTCGAGCCATACTCTGGCTTGACGACCTAGAGCGTTTTCTCGGTCCTGCCGGCTTAACTCCTGCGGCGGTGGCCAACCTGACCGCGAGGACGGGTCACAGCATCATTCTCGTGGCCACAATGCGGACGTCGGAGTACGAACGATTCACCGCACGAGCAGAGCCTACTCTCGACGACCAGGCGCGCTCGGCTTGGCGGGCGAGCCGAGACGTACTCCGCAGCGCCCACATCATTGTCATGCACCGGCTCTGGTCGGCAACGGAACTGGCAGACGCAGCAACGTTCGCCGATGACTCCCGGATAGCCCGAGCGCTGCAACAAGCGAAGACCTTCGGCATTGCCGAGACGCTCGCCGCAGGTCCGGAACTCTTACGCGACTGGCGCAACGCTTGGGCGGCGGGCAGCCACCCGCGCGGTGCCGCACTCGTTGCCGCCGCCGTTGACTGCCGCCGCGCTGGACTGGACGATCCAGTGCCTCGCCACATGCTGCTAGACCTGCACCACCACTACCTGCTGACCCACGGCGGCCACGCGCTCAGACCCGAGCCCGTCGACGACGCATGGATGTGGGCACTGCGCCGAGTGCACGGGGCAAGCAGCCTCCTCATTCCTGCCGGCGCAAGCGACGAGGACCAGCGCTACCTCGCATTCGATTACCTCATCGACCAGCCCGACCATGGACCGATCCCGCCCGACACCTGGAATCTGCTCATCGCCAGGGCCGACCAATCGCAGGCCCTCACGGTCGCCTGGGAAGCGTTCTGGCACGTACGGACAGCGTTTCACGCGGCAATCGAATCCGGCGCTGCAAACGACGTATTCGCACGGTCGAGCGCGATGTCCGACCACGGCGACCACGCGCACGCAATTCAACTCCTCGCCGATGCCTTGAATCACGAAGACGCTCAGGGCTGCGACCCGGAGCACCGTCGGCACCTGCGGCACCAGATCGCCTACTGCCAGTTGCTGTCCGGACGCATCGATGAGGCAGAAGCCACCTTCAGGGAACTGCTGGCAGAGGTCGAACGCACCCTGCCGCCCAACGACGAATACCTGCAGGTCATGCGGCACAACCTCGCCTCGTGTATACGGCACCGAGGCGATCTTCCAGAAGCCCTGGCTCTGTTCCGGCGCATCCTCGCCGACCGTGAACGGCAGTTGGGCCCCGAAGCCATGAACACGTTGGCAACCAGAGGAGCGATCGCGGGCATCATCGCCGAGGTGGGCGATGCAGCTGAGGCGGTGCGCCAGAGCCGACTCATCCTCGCCGACGAAGAGCGCGCTCTCGGCAAGGACCACACCAACACCCTGTTCACGCGCCACAGCCTCGCCAACTATCTTGCCAAGAGCGGCGATCCCGCCGCGGCGATCGACGTTCTTCAAGCTCTGCTGCCCGACCTGATCCGCGCGCTGGGAGCCGACCACCCTGAGGTTCTCGACGCCCGCTGGCACCTCGCGCGGTACCACGGCCAGCACGGTGACCGGCTCCGAGCAGCGCGGCAATTCCAGGAAGTCCTTTCGGACCGGGAGAGAATCCAGGGTGCAGGCGACCAAGGACTCGAACTCGCACGTCAGGAGCTTCAGGACTTCCTTGCCGAGCCGGCGTAGTCCCCCGCGATGCCGGAACGCGGATCAATGGCTCCGCATGGTCGCGACACGCGCGAACAGCAGGTCCATCCAAGAATTCTTGGTGACCGTCGGTCACGACGAACCACCCATAGTCCTTCACGCGAATTCCAAGATCATTTCGGTTAAGCAGGCGTGTTCGTGCTTGCAGGGCGTGGGGGCGGCCGCAGGTGCCCAGTTCGAGTTTGCGGAGCTGGAAGTGTTCGTGGAACTCGTGCCATTCGTCGTCAGTGGGCTGGCGATATTCGGCTTCGGGGCGGACCGAGCGGCGCCGGTCGAGAAACCCGCGATAGGTGCGGATCAGGTCGTCCTGGAATACCGCGAGGTAGGCCTGCGTGGTGGTCAAGTGGTGGTGTCCGAGGATCTTGGCCGCGATGTGGACGGGGAGCCCTCCGGTGACGGCCTCGGTGGCGAACATGCGCCGGAAGTCGTGCGGGGTGACGTGCAGCGGCTGGCCGGTGAGGTCGCGCAGGCCGGTGCGGGTCATGGTGGCGGTGAGCAGGATCTGGACGAGCCGGGTGCTCACCACTTCCTGCCGGATGCCGACCGTGCGCTGGAACAGGTGCGGTAACGGAGGCCCGGTGACCTGCTCGTGCCCGTCATTGCGGGCGACCAACGGAACCGTGCCGCCGCTGATTTCGTCCGCGTCATCGGGACCCAGGTGTCCCCGACTTCCGGACTGTCTCCGGCGCTCGGATGTTCACGACAACGGGGCCCACCGAGGGTGCCCTCGGCGAGGTGACCGGGCTTCGGTGGGTGGGTCCGCAACTCGCGAACACCAAGGGCGGGTAGGAGATGGGCGGGACCCGTGGATCACTACAAGTGGGCCCCAAGGTCACGGATGTAGCCACGCCGCCGACGGCCCGCAGCCGGCTGACTATCGCAGCGAGCACGCTCGCGAGTTCAGGTCCGACCAGCAGCAGCCGCTCCTCGTTGCTCTTAGATGGGACGATCTGCAACAGCGGGACGACCTCGCCGGTGTCCGGCAGCTTGTAGGAGACCAAGGCGAGGTGGGTCAGTCCAAGCAGTTCCTCGATCCGGACGCCGGTGTGGCGCAGGGTCTCGATCACCGCCCATGCCCAGAACGCGTCGTCCTCGGCTTTGGTCAGATCGATCCGCTCCCCGCCGTCGACGGTCTCGACCAGCACCCGAGAGCGGCTCGGTCGGCCGATCCGCCGCTCGTCGGCGTGGCTTTTGAGCAGGACCCGGCGGTAACGGCGCCCGGCGTGGGTGAAAGTGTCGCCCGGCTGCGCCGCCGCGGCGGCGGTGAGCAGTGCCGCCTGCTCGTCCCGGTGGGCGTGGGCGGTGGTGACCAGAACCGGCAGGTGGGGAAGCCGCTCGCGGACGCGTTGATGCATCTCGGCGGTCACGACCTTCTTGTGTTTGACCATGCCGTGGGTCTCGCCGCGCCGGACCGGGCTGCGGACGGCCCAGGGAGCCCAGCTCGGATCTTCCAGCGCCCACTCCTGCAGGTCGAGATAGACGGCGCGGACCTGCTGCAGCATGTCGAGGTAGGTCCGCCGCGGTGTCGGCTCCTTGCCGGGTCGTCGGATGAACCGCAGCCGCTGTTTCCAGGCGTCGGCGACCTCGACCGGCAGGTCGAACGTGTCGATCTCGGGGTAATGGCGTTCGATGTCGGCCCAGAAGTTGCCGACCACGGTCCCGATCAGGTCCCGGAAGGAGCTGTAGTCCATGGCCGGGCGGCGATGCTCGAAGTAGCGGATCAGCATGTCGCGGATCGGACCGGGTCGGGTGCCGTAGCGGTCGACCAGCTCGGCCGTAGGCCGTTGCCCCTCCCGGGCCGCGGCCCGCAAGGTGACGGTGACGGGCAGGACGCCGATATGCCGCAGCAGGTCCCAGGCCTCGGTCAGCCCTTTGAAGGCGTTCTTGCGGCGCCGCTGCGCCCATGCCCGCAGCTCGAACAGGTCCTCGGTCGTGATCTGGTCGACGTTCTTGCCGGTGTGCAGCAGCACCTTCGCGATCGCGGTGAACGCGTCGTCGATGTGGCGTCCCTCGAAGTGCAACTCGTCGGCGGCGACCTGTAGGCGGTCGAACAGGTCCGGGCGGAAAATCTGCCGGACCCGGTGGAACAGCATGTTCGCCCGGTAGCTGTGCACCATGTCGTAGCTGGGCAACACGACCCGGCCGAGCAGCAGCCCGACCAGGCCGTCGCGGATCTCGTCGTGCCGGGTCGTCTCCGAGTGCGGGTCGCCTGCGGTGACCGCGTCCAGCCAGTCCAGGTTCGCGCCGTCGGCTCCGGATGCCAACCACCGGGCCTGCCAGCCGTCGCCGGGATGCCGGGCCAACCAGTTGAGGATCGTGCGGGCGTTGCGCCGGCGTCGCTCGTTCTTCCAGTTCTGCGCCGCCGGCCACTGGGGCAGCTCGGCCACCTTGGCCATGACCTCGTCGATCGAGAGTCGGTCAATCGGACCGACGTGCGAGCGGCCGGCCAGATGGTCATGCCAGAGGGTGCGCGGCCGGTTCTCCTCGACCCGCGCGGCCGGACGATCGGAGCGGGTGATCACGTTCGGGCGGGTCACTGCAGACCTCCGCCGAACAGCACCGCCAGATCGGCGGCGTCGTAACCTGCGGCGACCGCGGGACGGTCTTGCTCGGCCCGCTGCTTGCGGGTCTCCAGGTGCTCCCGGACCCTGCGGAACAGCTCGGCGTCGTCTCCTTCGAGGTAGCCCTGTGTGGTGGTCAGATGGGCGTGACCGAGGATCGTCTGGACGTCGCGCAGCGACAGCCGCTCGTCGCGGATCATGCGGATTGCGCAGGTGTGGCGGAGATCGTGCATCGACAGTTCGTGCCCAGAAGATCGTTCACCTGCCGGAAGACGGCCCGCAGAGCGTCGTAGGTCAGCGGACCTCGGTACCGCTCGCCCTGCCGTAGGTCGCGGCGGCGCAGCGTCCACCAGATCGTCTCGGCTGGCCCGAGCGGCCCGAGCGTCTACAAGTAGAGCCGCAGTCAGACGAAGGCCTCCGCGCTCGCCGTCGGCCGTCGTGCCTTTGCGGCGCACCCGGACCAGCTGGTCGCCCCAGTCCACGTCCGCTCCGCGGATTCCGAGCAACTCGCTCGCGCGGACGCCCGCGCTGACCGTGATCGCCAGCAACGCCGGGTCGCGATCGGAGCGCAACGCAGCGAACAACTCCGCCCACCGCTCATCCGGCATCGCCCGGACCCGCTGCCGCGGAACCGGTGGGTTGTAGCGCAGCCGACCTTCGGCGCGGAACGGCTTGAAGGGGTTGTGGTGCGCGTTCGGCCGGCGACCCTTCGCGCGCTGCACCGCAACGGGATTGATCAACGGGCCTTGGCCCATCTCGATCCAGTAGTCGTAGAAGGATCTGATCACCGCGTTGCTGTGTCGGATCGTCCGAGGCTGGCAGCTGTCGTCCAGATACCGCTTTCTGGTGATTGGGTTGACCCCACCGGCCACAGCCAGCGACTTCGTGCGCCGAGCCCGCCGCTGCTTCGACGTATGCAGCATCCACAACACGAAGTCGCGCGTCTCCGTCGACGTCGCCTTGTCCCACTGGACGCCGACCGTTTGGAGAAACCGCCACCACCGGTGCAGCGCGTACGCGTAACTCCGGACCGACCCCGGGCGATTGCCGCGGGCCACGAAGTCCCGGAAGAACCGGAAGATCGCCTCCACCGGCGCACCCGCCGGATCGACCACCAGCCACGGCACCGGCCCGACCGCAGCCACCACCCTGCCCCACCGCTCGAGCTTCAACTCGGTGGCATCTCGATCTTGGTCTTCCCTCAACATCACGCGCCCTCCCCATCGGCCGCATGACAACTACTGGGACGAACGCAACGCCATCCACTGACACGCCGCAGGAACGCTTCGTAGTCCGGTCAATAGATCGAACCCAACCCGGCCACGTTGGGGCCGGACGGAGCGTCGACGGCGGCAGCGCTCACCACCCGCGGCAAATCAGGACGCTTGCCCGGTTGGCGGTTGGGATATCCGATGGCATCCTGACGACGAGTACAAGCGGCGACCGGGCAGGGTGTGCATATTGGTTAAAAAGACAGGTGGCCCGAACCCTAAGAATGTCGACAACGCAAAAAGTGAAGTGGACTCGCGAAGTAGTCAGGCTCCCAAGAAACGCCGGCGGACTTCGAACGGCCCGAAGCCGGAAAAGACGAAAGATACCAACCCGAAGTCAGGGTCCAAGAACGGCCGAGGCTCGCTGACTGACTCGAGATCGACGAGCCGCAAAATCAGAAAAATGCTTGGGGGCGGCAACACTACAGGAGACCGGGGGCGCGTGCGGGATGCCGAGCCCGACGAGCCTCGCCCGCTGTTCAGCAGGCTCCTCGGCCCTGCGGGCAAGCTCGCCGGGGTGCTGGTGACCGCCTTGGTCGGAGCGATAGTCGCCGCCTTCGTTACGCCGCTAGGGTCAACCCCTCGTGTGGCTCCCCTGCTCGACCGGTTGACCGGCCGAGGACGTCCACTCGACATCACGTCTTCGTTTAGCGCCTCGTGGCCTGCCGCATTCGGCAACGAAGCGAATGCGGAGGCTTTCGTAAAAGCCTTCAATGAGAAGGGGATAAACCCGGGAAAGCCGCGGATGTGGGGTGGTGTCCCAGCAACTAACGGGTGCGCCATTGTTTTGAATGTCACGGGCGACCGTTATCAGCAGGTTCGAGTGACTACGATAAAGATCAAATTCGTTAGCAGATCCGGCCCCATCGCGACCGCATTCGTCGAGCCTCCCGGAGGGAGGGGTGGAGCTGGCGACTACGAGGTGCTCAGCTTCAACCTCGATGCGCAAGAACCCGTCGGTCTCTACACTACAGCCGATGGCCAGGTAACCGATGTGCCGTATTTCCAGCGACGCAACGTTACGCTGTCCAAGGACGAGTCGATCCACTTCCTACTCGATCTAACCACTAAGGCACACGCCGTGAAGTTCACGGTCGAGGTGGGATTTGAATACGGCAACTCCAAAAATCTGCGGCACGACACGGAAACAATCAACGACGACGGCGCGCCGTTCGCCTTCACGGCGCTCGCACCGCCGACCGTCCCCGAGGTTATCGGGCCGTCGAAGAAAGCACACCAGCCGAACCATTCCGGCTACAAGTACGTCTGGCTGTCCAACCCGGATGGTTCCCGCATCGTTGCCGACAGCCCGGCTCGGCAATCGGTGCGACGGTAGTGGCACGATGCAGCATGGCCGCTCGACGCGACCCTCCTCAGGCAATAATAGGTCGACCGCATCGGAGTCACTGACCGTCGCGGACCAAGCGCAATGAGCCGCGGCGATACCTTGCTTTCAGGGCTACCAGCATACGTCCGTTGGATCGCGGAACCTACGGGGCGTGACGGCCGCGCCGGCACCGAGCGCGGTCGGCGGAGATCGGTGCAACAGGAATTACCGACAACAGTTACGACGATCTGGAGAGACAACATCCCCGTCAGCCAAGATGAATGGTTCCATGGGCGGTGAGGGATAAATTTCGCTGGTGCAGGAGGGCTACCAAGTCGCCAGGCTTCTCGAGTTTGTTGAGATCCTCGTCGGTGATCAGTAATATACGAATTCCTCGCACGAGTGCCGCAGCGCCGATAGCGTGACTACGGCTCCGATGTTCTTGATGTCCTGTAATTCCATTCGCTGCGGCAAGTATTCCGAGGGAGCAGCCTCGATCTGCGACAACATTGACGAAGTATCCGAGCGTCGTGCTATCGACAGGATGCGACCAGTTCTTGCACTCGACCAAGAAGAGGTCTGGCAACATCCTCAGGCCGCCGTCAACCTTTTCATTCGCGACAGTGATGTCCACCTCCTCCGTTCCATAGTGGTTGAGCGTATTCCTCTGTAGGTGACAGCCCGGCACAGATCCAAGAAGATAAGTCAGCAGGTTTTCGTAGTATCGTCCGCGACGCTCTGGAGGTCGGCCTGGATCTCCTGCTTGGCGTAAGTAGGCACCAATCCTTGCCTGAAAGAGCGGGACCGTCATCTCCCTACTCCGTGCACGATGGCGTTGCGCTCGTTATTCAAGATCTGCGCTAGGGTCCTGCCGCGCATGTCTTCCGCTAGGGCTTCGATGTCGAAGACCATCACGGTGGGCCAAGCACCTCCACTTGGCAGCCGGATTTTAAGCTTGGGATCCCAGCGATAGTAGAGCAGGATCGACCACATCGAATCGCGACTTAGTGCGTAATTATGCAATCGATCAAGAACGGCCCTGTCAAGCCGAGGCTCGCGCACAATCTTCAATTCGACCAGAAGTGGTCCCGGTATAAAGTGCTCCGTCCCCGGGACCCATGCTGCAATGTCGCCGTTTCCATCCGTGCGGGTAGCATCTTCCGCCTCCGCGCCGGCCGCGCGGAAAAGTCGCAAAGCGATTTCTTCGATGCGCCGGCTCATCACCTGCCGAGCCTCGCCGCTGCCGCCGAGTAAGCCAGTCGCGCGGAGAGCGCGCAGCTCGTCTCGGATGGAACTCAGTTCGGCGGCGTCTGTAGACCGGGATGGCGCATCGCCGGTCGAAGGACGTCCAATCGACCGTAGGAAGAGCCCAAGATGACTAACCAACGCGGGCGTGCCCACGGCTGGAGTTCGGATGGCCCGCAGCGGGGACAACGCTGGGTCCAGACGGCGCTGAGGCTCCACGATCAGCAGGACGGGCAAGCCGGCTCCTACCGCTTCGCCGATTTCGAGATAAACGGACGGTGGAGCTTCCAGTCCTTGGTCCGCAGGAAAGAGCGCACAAAGGAAGTCCACGTCCGGCAGCCAGCCGCGTCCGAGACGCGGACCGTCGAAGGCACGGGCCGGCTCAACGGGTTCAACGCCGAGCTCGGACAGCGCAGCCCGTATGAAGGACAGGTCGGTGGGACCTTCTGCGATCAGATAGCAGCGCATGGAGACAAGATAGCGACATGGTAGTTGGTGCGCCGCATCAGCCGGCGGACGCCATTGCTTTGCGTCACGCCGCCCCAGAAGCAGTCAACCAAGACTGACCTGACCGCCTCGGACTTTTGTTCTAGATGTCAAGCGCTCGGAGCGCGACATGTGATTGCCTTTGGTCGCGAACTCTATCCTGCAGAGGCGCTGCTACTTATGTCTAAGCCCCACGGGAATTTGGGCGATAAGGAATTAGTTCAAAGTCAATGTTAGGAGTAGTAAAGTTGTGATTTCGATCCCAAGCGCACCAGCGACCTTCCTGCACGCGAAGGACCAATTTGTCGAACGAAGCGATCTGCACCTGGGCGGAGTTCTCTAGGTGCACGGCGAGCGCGTCGCAGGTTGACATGACGATTCCAATGTAAATCAAGAGTGCGTTGATGGCCTGCGTCTCATGGAGAGTCCAGTGCACAACAGGGTCGTCGCTGGCTGCCGCGTTCGCGTTTAATATTACCGCACAGGTCGCAGATGTTGCCTCGACGAAAGCGGCTTCGTCGTTGGATGACGCTCGCCGGAGGCGAAGTCTTTTAAGTAAGTCTTGTTCCCTTTTGGCGAAGATCGTTTTCGATGTATCTTGGTGGGCGAATGAGTTCCTAATCTTGACGAACCTCGCAAGCACGCTGCTGAGCTCGTCCCCCTTGAACTCCCTGAACCAGGCATAAGCGGAGAAAATGAGCCGATGATCGAGGCTCGTGTCTGATAACTTCTGCGCCCTATATGCAGGCTTCGAGTACGCTAGGTGAGCGCTCCAATGGTCGCTCGGCTTAAACCCAAGGTAGTCTCCGAGGAGGCTGTCTATATTTTGCGGATTGGGTGATTGGAAGCCCTTTCCGACTGCACCTGCGATCATCGACGTCGCTCGTTGAGGAGTTCCTATGCCGGCAAGTCCAGCGAGGGTCAGGGACTCGAATGTTTCCTCGATTGCTGCCATGCTCGCCGCTACTACCGCGCGATATAACGATGTCTGACGAGCATCCGTTCGCCCCTCCCTGCCGGAGGTTGTAGGCTTTCGCTCTCGTGCGATGTCGATAAGATCGACGACTGTATAAGTGGCCTCTGTTGCCCGATTGAGAGCATCCTGCAGCGGATGAGTCTGTCCGGCCATAACCGTCCCTCGGAATCTTTGCGGTTCGACTCATACCCTATATGCTTCCCATTGCGCCGGGCCCGGTCGAGCGCACTCATCTCGGCTAAATCCGGATGTTGCCGAGTCGGCAAGCATCACGACGTGTGTGATCTCTCCCTGCTTGGGGCCAGCGGGCTGCGAGCGCCCCGCTGAACTCGCGGGGTCGTCGATGCGGCAACAGGGACGATGCGGCTGGCCGCTGCGACACGCCGCACCTTGCGACACCCGCCCGTTGACATAACGGTGCCGACGTGGCCGGCAAACCGCGGGGTGCCGGCTTCGTCGAGGACGCCGAGCAGCAGTGAGCCGATGGTGCCGGCCCGGCGGCCTTCGCCCGCCTTCCAGCCGAGGATCAAAATCTCCTGCGTACGGATGAGCGGCACCTTGGTCCACGACTCCGCCGTCCGCCGTCCAGGCCGGTAGGGGCCGTTGCGGCGCTTGGCGACGACGCCCTCCAGGCCGCCCAGCTCCGCCGCGCGCAGGATCGCCGCCCCGTCGACGCCGATGAAGTGCGGCGGCGTGCGTACCGCCGGCGTGTCCAGGGCAAGCTCGGCGAGCAGCTGGCGGCGCCGGTCGTACGGCTCGTTGACCAGGGACTTCCCGTCCAGCCACAGTAGGTCGAACACGTAGTAGACGACCGGTACCGTCTGCAGCAACGCCGTCGTGGGCCGGGCCACGTGCATGCGGGCGGCAAGCTTGGCAAAAGACGGCCGGTCACCGGCCGCCAGCGCGACGATCTCGCCATCCAGGATCGCCGGCCGATCGCTGAGCAGGGCGCCGAGCGCGCCGAGCTCGGGATAGGCGGCCGTGACGTCGTTACCATTGCGCGACAACACCCGCACCTGGCCGCCGCCGACATAGGTGATCGCCCGCACCCCGTCGTACTTGAACTCGAACGCCCAGCCCTCGCCAGACGGCAGTGGTCCGGCCCCGGCCAGCATCGGCGGGATCGCGTCGGGCATGGTCACCCGATTGAGCTACCCGGTCCTGGTCAGGACGATGCAGGCGACCGGTTAACTACTGCCGTGTAGTTCGCGATGATCCCCGCGCCAGACGCAGATGCTGTCCGTCGTGTGCCCTCGGTCGTGTGCGTCCGATGCGAGAACGGGAGTCTGCGCAGGAGGACTGGGCGACGGTGGCGAGGACCCCCCGCGGGCAATGAACGTCACTTCCGTAGGTAGTTGCTGCATCAGCCGCCGGCGAATCAGCCCCGCGACGGAGCTTTCGGCCCGCGCCTCGCTTCCAACTTCCACGAAGCTGCAAAGATCGACACTCAGGCGTCAGAGTAGCTCAACGCTATTGCGACGTTCATGCCTTGCTTCGAGTCGTTCTATCATTGGATGGCTCATACCGAAGTTCGAGATTGAGTATCTAGTCCTCTCCATTGAGCATGTCGTCGAGCAGCGCAATGCCACCCGCTCCGATCACGGAGCGAATAATGGAGCTCTGCTTGTCGTCAGCAGAAAGCATCTGCAGCAGCGAGCGGGCTGTGACTAGTTTACCGGCGGACCGTGCTCGCCGAAGCTCTTGTCGCAGCAGCCTCCGGACCTCTCGTTCCAACCCGAGCCGCCGCGCAGGTTGGCCGCTGTATTCATTCTTCCTGTCCAGTGTGGTCAGCAGTGAGGGAAGGCGATCGCCGGTACGAAACCGTCCCAGGTTGCCTGCAGGGTCTTTTCGGTCTGTCGGCAGCAGGAGCGCCTGAGTGAGGCCCCCTATTAGGTCGACCGCTCCCAACTCAGTCCGGCCGCTGTGGCGGGTGCGGGCCCATGCCACAGTTAGCGTCAAACGCGCTAAAGGAGTAAACGACGCGGCAACCGCTCGGTCAACCCTTTCGGCCGCCGCTTGGACCTTGTCCGCTTGAAGCCTGCCTTCTTCGGCGCCATTGTGGCCTTCAAAACCCCCTCCGGAAATCCGGCGGAAAAATGTTCTGTACATTTTGCCGGGCCAGCCAGCGTGCCACTGTTGCATGCCTTCGACGTGATTGACGTAAACCCATGACTTTGCCTGGATATTGCCCTCATTATTGGTCAGCTCTGCCCGCAAATCGCGAGTCCAAGCCAACGGCATCTCGTCGGTAGCGATGTCCAGCTGAGACAAGAGCCAATCTTCTAGCTCGCGGTGCCGAAATTGGAAGCCTACCCCGCTCCGCTTGACGATGCCGACCCCGTACGCCCAGTTGAGAAAGTCCTCAGCAGCACGGGCCCAGTTTCTCGTATCTGCTCGGGGGCCACTTTGCGCCAAGTCGGGCCTCAACGTGTTCGCCAATGGCGGGGCATTAACGAAAAGATTCACAGTACCATGTTCGTCCTTGCCGAGTTCGAACCTGCGCCAGTAATCGCGTTGAAATGCCGTCAGCATCAGGTACGCGTAGTTTGTCCATAACATTGGTGCTATGAATAACACTGAAGTTACGGCAGCCACGCCGACAGCGACCCGTAGCACCGCTGGCCCCGGCATTGCCAACCACAGTGGACCGGTGGCGACCAACGAGGCCGCCGCAGCAGCCAGCACACCCGAGATCGTCGCCGGCAGACTCACAAGGTAGAGCAGTCCTGAGAACATGACCTCGCGAGGTCCCGAAAAGGATCTCCGCAATGTCCTTCTCACCGTGCGGCTAGCCCGCGGAACGCCCAAGCTCGGCGTTGTCAATAGCGTCACCCCGACCGCTAACCCGGCCACGGCAAGAGCGCGCGACGGGTAAGCGATTGCGGTGAGGACGTTACGCCATGCGTGCAACGGTTCTGCCCAACCTACCCAATAGGACAACCATCCCGTGGCGGTTGCACAAATAGACACGGTGAACGCAATCAACAGGAGGAGAAGGCACGTAGACACGTATCGATACTCGTAGATCTGACCTTGAACCTGCTTCGAGGCAATGTGCGGCAATAGCTCAGAACGAGGACCTCCGTGTTCCTGTTGCACATCCAGGTAACTGGCAAGATAGCTGGCCCACTGTTCGGAGGCTTGTGAGGAATAACGCTGCTGTACAGCCAGACGCGCCCGAGCGGCTACGAAGGATTCCAGCAATGAGCGACGGACCCGCTCGCTGTGCTGCGAAGCAGTCTCACCATTTTGGAGGAGGATCACCGACGGGTCTTGCCCGTCACGCAATAGCGTGACAGCAAGGGTCATTCGCCAAGGCGTATTTAGCTGTTCCACAACTGGGCGACCGTTCTCCGATCTGATCACGGTCGCCACCTGTTCCCACTGGTCGCGTTGCTCCCGCGTCAAATGCGCAGTATTGATGTAGGTGGCAATCTGCTCCTTCGTCAGCGGATCAACAGTCACTTCTCCCGGCAGGACTAACCGCTCCGGCAGTTCGCGGTACGCGTCAGATCGGCATGTCACGACGACTGAGGCGTCGTGACGAACGGCTAGGTATTCATTAATTTTTCGGACTGCGGTGCCTGCAACCGTTCGATCAGAGTCGGTGGGGTCCATTTCATCGAGTCCGTCGAGGACCAGTACGAGTTTCCGGTCGCCGAGCAGGACCTTGGTGACCCGATCAGAGACTGCGTATCTTAACCGGAGTTCATCGGCGATCCAGTCGGCAAATTCACGAACCGCGGGGGACCACGTCGTCAGGGAGAGTTTGACCGGGGTAGGACCGCCGCCACTGCGCGCAGCATTCATTAGCTGGAACAGTAACTCGACAGCCAGAACTGTCTTGCCAGTACCTGAATTGCCTAGAATGATGATCTGGCTGTGCGAGTACGTTTCAAAGTAGGTGATGACTTCGCTTAGGGTCGATTCGTAAGTGTCCTTGCCCCGACGAATGCGCAACCGCGGCGTCCGGGAGAGTGGATCACCATAGCTGGATTGGCGAAATCCCATATCAGATTGAAAGCCCTCCCGCCGGTCAAGGCCCAGCAAGATCGAACGTTCTAGACCCACCTCATCACTGATCGCTACGCGCAGGCGTTGTTCAACGTTCGTATCTCGCCGGTTTCGGTATACATCCCAGGAGGCATAGGTGCCAACTGTCAATGCGAGTATGTTCGCCCAACCGACTACGTCAGTGAAGGTATTAGTGCTGCCGCCGGCGACGAGCGCCCAAGCGGGCGCACCGAAGGCAAGCGCAAATGCCATGGTCGCCACAACTATGGCCACCAGTTGTCGTGCCCGCATCCGCACCTCCGCGTTCGATCGTTGCAGTACAAAGATCCTCGGTGCGGAGGCGTCTCCACAATAGTCTCTGACCGATGAGCCGAGACGACAATCCAGATAGGGGATGGAGCGCTCGGCCTAACAGATCGTCCAAACCTGGCGGGCGTGGCCTATTTGGACGAAGGTGATCCGCCCTCTCACCGAGCACGGTATGCCGAAGAGGTAGCTCGATCAGGTGTGCTCATCTAGCCGCTGTCCTTGCGCGGTACGGAGGCTGCAGTCTCAAGATTCGATGAAGCGCCGGATCGTGCGGCCGATTCGCAACGAGATTTGGGCTCGTCTGACGTGTCGCCGATCGAGCTGGTCTGGGCCGGCAATCTGTGAAGACGCCCGCTCATTGAGCATCAACGGGCGTGGGTTCTGTTGAGCAGCGTCATCAAGTCTCGGTTCGCGGCTCGGGCGGCGTGTAGTTCGTCGGTGCATTCCTCGAGCTGCGCTGTCAGGTGGAGCAGGTGTTGCTCGAGTTCGAGGACGCGTTGTTGTAGTTGTGCGCTCGGATCGGGAGCGCCGATTCCGCTGGTTTGGTATGCCTGGATGCCCAGCGCGTCGGACAGTCGGTGTTCCAGGGTCTTGATCTGCCGGGCGAGCCGGGCGTTCTGAGCGTGCAGGTTTGCAAGATCGGCGTGCAAGGAGGCTGCGGAGACGGCGGTGAGTGTGGGGCTGGCCGGTTTGCGTTGTGCTTCTTGGACGGCGGTGTGCAGGTCGGGGTGACGGTGGATGAAGGAGCGGTGCACGCGGGCCGCGCGGGCTACCGACGAGACGGTGATGTCGTTCCCGGCTGCGGTCATCGCGGCTAGGGCTTGGCGGACGCGATCGCCGCGTCGTGCCGTGTCGGCCGTGCGGAAGGCGCCGAGCGCGGAGGGGGTTGCTGTCACGGCCGGCGGCCTGGAAGCCGGACGTCGACGGTGGGCGCGAGCACGGTAGGCATGCCGAGCACGACGTGCTGGCGGGTCTTACGGACGACGGCGCAGGCCGCCTCGATGTGGGAGCGTTCGTCGTCGGTCAGGTCTGTGAGGTCGGCTTCGACACGGCGGATGAGATGGCGCATCTTGGTGATCTCGGAGTCGCTGGGCGTGGCCTCGGCGCGGGCCCAGTCGTCCAGGTCGCTGGTGGCCAGCACGCGTTCCCGGTCGGCGAGGAGCCGGTCGAGGTAGGCGCGTAGCTCGGGAAGGTAGGAGGCATCGGTGCGGAAATGGCCGCAGCCGACGCAGCGCATCCGGTAGGGGCAGGCGCCGCCGCCGGCTTGCACGTTGGACGGCTCGGCGCAGACACCGAACGGGACCGCGACCTGCCCGATGCCGCGGCGCTGGTGCTCACTGTCGAGCAGTGCGCTGACCTGCCGGGCCAGCTGCATGCCGGCGCCGTCGTATTGGTAAGCGGCGAGCTGGTCGACGGCGGTGCGGGTGCGTTGTTCGGTGACCCGGTAATAGATCTGGGTGGTGTCGGTCGAGCGGTGGCCCATGAGGTCGCGCAGCACGTCCATGGGGGTGCCGGCGTCGGCGTGCCGCTGGGCGTAGCTGTGCCGGTAGGCGTAGAGCACGAGGTACTGGCGCGGGAAGACGGTGTCGTCGAGCAGGGTCGGCGGTGGTATCTCGTCGATCCACTTGCGGTGGACCTCGGACAGGGTGGTGGCGTTAATCGGCCTTGCGCCGTGAGGGTTGCGGCTCTTGGCGGGTAGCAGTACCAGGTCTTTGTCAGGTTGTCCGGGGAAGCGTTCCCGGACGCGCTGTTGTTGGTCGCGGATCAGCTGAGCGGTGCCGGCTGCGATGGGCAGCCGTCGGTCGAGGCGGTTGGCCTTGAAGTCGGTGTAGATCAGCACGTCGCGGCCGTCGGTGTCTCGCTCGATGCACTGTAGGGGCAGCTGGCAGATCTCGTTCGGTCGGCGGCCGGTGTCCATCAACAGCTCTATCGCGGTGCGGAACTCGCGTTGGCTGCGCTGCTCGATGCGGGGCAGCTCAGCATCCAGGGTTTGGATGATCTCGGCGGGAAGTGGCCGCCAGGAACGCTGGTCCGGGTCCGGCGGCAGGTCGTCGCCGCGGACGGCGAACTCACCGGGCAGGCCATGCATCGGGCCGTCGGGCTTGGTCAGCCCGACATCGCGGCATGCCGTCAGGACGGTCTTGATTTCGCGGAGCAGGCGCAGGTGCCGGGCCGGTGTGAGTTCGCCGATGTGTCGCAGATGCGCGAGCCGGGTCAGGAACGCCAGGATGTCCGAACGGCCCAGGGATTGAGGGTCGAGCCCGTCGTCGTCGCGGTGCAGGCGCAGGCTGGCCGATAGCTCGGCGACCGAGCCGACGAAGCTGCGTACGACGGCGTAGGTCTTCGTCGCCCGGCGCCGGGGCAGGTCCTCGCTGACCCACCACTTGGTTCCCGCACGCAGCCACGGCTGAGTCACGGCGGTGAAGTCGATGAACCCCGTAAGGCCAGCAACCCCCAGGTCCCACACGTCAGCCTGCTGTTCCTCCTCCCAGGTAGTCGCGGCCCGTCGGGCTTCACGCTGCAGCTGGCGCAGCAGCTTGCCGAGCATCTCGGAGAGCTCGCCGGGATCGAGCTGGTGCAGTGTGCTCGCTTCGCGCTGGCGGGCGTGGCGCGCGACCGAGTGCCACTCGTGGGGTGCGACCTTGTGGCCGCTGCCCGCGATGGCCTGCACGGCGGCCATCATCTGTAGCCGGACCAGCGGTGCCAGGCCACGTAAGTTCACCAGCCCGCTGCGCGCGATCCCGTCCTCGGTGCGACACCAGCGGAAGAAATCGAACCCGGGATCACGACGTGCACCCTTCCACCGGTGGTAATGCGACAGGCACAGCCCCTGGATGTTCGCCGCCCAGCGCAGGCAGGCCACGACCCGGCAGTCGCCCAAAGCTGACAACGGGCGCACATCCGGCTGAGCTAGGAACATCGCGAGCGTCTTTGCAGTGACCTCGCCGAAACGGGCCAACGCCTGCGACCGGTGGGAGCTGCACACGCCATCGACCCAGAGGTGTCGCGGGCGTGGGCAACCGGGCACCGTGCACGGCGAGTCGAACAGTCGGCGCCGGCGTGCACCGTCCGCATAGTCGGCGGTGACCGGCTGCTGGACGAACACCTCCAGCGGCACCATCGTACGACGCCTGCGGATCTGGCAGCTGATACACAGGCCGTCATGCCGGGTGGTGCTCACCTCACAGCCTTGAATGAGGCAGCACCGCCAGCCCAGCGTGGGGTGCTGCGGCGGCGTACGCACCAGATGCAGCGCCGGGTCCCATCCGGCCGCCGCCCAGAACTCAAGCGACAAGCTGGCCTCAAGCCGCCGCATCTCGACCGCGTCGTCAGCGTGGAAGACCAGCGCCGGCGCGGTCACGGGTGGCTACGATCTCTGTAGGAGGCGGTTCGTTCGACCGCCTCGCGCATCCGCGCTGCCGATGGATGCAGGTAAGGCTGAAGCGATCGGGTACTCGCGTGCCCGAGCAGATATTGCACCTCGTCCAAGGCGCCACCGGCGTCGAGGACATCGCTGGCGAACGCGTGGCGCAGCATGTGCGGATGGATCTTGCGATCCAGGCCTGCCCGGCCAGACAGCACCACCAGCAGCTCATTGATCGCGCCCGGCCGCATCGACACGCCAAGCGGCTCCCGGAACAAGTTGACCAGCACGAAGTCGCAGCGCTGCGCGGCCGCGCACGCGGAACGTTCCCACCAGTACGCGTCCCAGGCCTGCACGAACAGGGCGTCGACCGGCACGACACGCTCCCGCCGCGACTTGGCGAACGCCCCACGTGGTGAAGGATCCCGGCGCACCACGTGCAGGTGCTCCCGCTCCACCCGGCAGCCCAGGGCAGCGGCGTCCAGCACGAAATGCAGGTCCTGTCGGCGCAGCGAGACAAGCTCGCCTCGGCGCAGTCCGCGCGCCAAGGCCAGCACAATGAACCGGTCCCGCGCGCAGCGGCAGGCGCCGATCAACGCGACGACTTCGTCGTTGCTCGCGCGATCAACTTTGCGCTCCGGCACCGGCAGCCGATGCCGCGCCCGCGCGAGTCCACGCGGTGTGACGTTCTCACCGCGGACTTCGTCGGGAAGCCACCGATTGTCCGCCACCTCGTACAACAGACCGAGCAAGTCCGGCGGCGTCCAGCCGCACGCCACCGCATGCTTGCAGAACTCCCGCACGACCGCGACGATCGCGTTGATCCGCGCCGGACCACGGCGGCCGCCGTGCCGCAACCACAGCATGAAAGCGGTCAACCGCCGAGCGCCCTGCCACCAGTCCAGGCGAAGGTTCGCGCACCAATCCCCGTATAGCGCCAACGCCCGCGCGTACGCCTCGCTGGTGCTCTCCGCACAACCTCGCCCGAACCGCAGATGCCGAAGGAACTCCTCCGCCTGCTCCACCACACGCAGCTCGTCGTCGAGCACGGTCCAGTAGACCTGCAACGACGGCAGTCGTACCGCGAATGCCCGCATCATGATCACCTCGGCAGGGAACGGTACGACCGTGCAGGACGCCGCGAAACACCCCAACAGCAAGCTTCAAAAGGTCGTTACAACGGGACTGAACGCGACAGTGCACGACACCGGAAAGCACCCGACAGAGAGTCCCACTCATCAAGACGCAGGAAGTGATCTTGATCGGGTGGAAACCCGGCGAAGGCCGCCGCGCCGGCACCATCGGCTCCCTCCTGCTGGCCGTCTACGACCAGAACGACCTCCTCGCCTACGCCGGGCACGTGGGCACCGGGTTCACCGAGCTCGCCCTGCGCCAGCTGCAGCAGCAACTCGCCCCTATCGCTCGCAGCACTCCTGCGGTCGGCGATGTGCCGCGCGAACACGCCCGCCACGCCCACTGGGTCGAGCCCGCTTTGATCGGTGAGGTGACCCACAGAACGTGGACGCCCGAAAATCGGCTGCGCCACGCGTCCTGGCGCGGATTGCGTACTGACCGCTCGCCCAGTTCGGCGCGTCGTTCGCCGGCGCCGATTCCTGTCCCGTCGCAGGGCCAGGTTGAGGGCGCCTATCGATTCCCTGATGATCTTGTGTGTTCAAGAGGTCATCGGAGGTGTGGAGTTGGGCGAGTGGCATGTGGTGTGGGTGCCGGATCCGGGCGGCTGGGGTCCGCTGTCGGAAGCCGCGTTGGGGGTGCGGGACCTGCCGGGGGCGGTCGCTGGTCTGGGTTTGCAGGCGGGTGATCCGGTGTTTCTGGCCCCGGATTTCACCGTGGACTTGGACCTGTTGGCCTTCGTCCGGTCGAACGTCTTTCGGTGGCTGGAACGGGAGACAAAACGGAACTACGCGACGGATATTCGGCTGTTGCTGGACTTCCTGTGCTCACGTGATGTGCCGTGGCGGGAAGCGTCGGTCCGGGATCTCGCGGACTATCGGGCGTGGCGGTGCCGGGCGTCGGAGAATCCGCGGCGGATCAGCGGGGCGAAGTGGAATCGGGAGGCGGCGGCTTTCACGAAGCTGTTTCGGTGGGCTCGGGCGTCGCCGCTGCCTGTGGACGTGTCGCGGCGGGAGGATCGTGCAGCGCATGCGGTGAGCTCGCGGGTGTCGTGGCTGACGCCGCGGACCTGGGGGGCGTGGTCGAACGTCGGGCTGCGAGGCCGCACTCGTGGCGGGGCGGCGCCGTTGGACTGGGCGTCGCGGGTTGAGCTACGGAACACGTCGTTCGTGCAGTTGTTGCTGAGCTCGGGTCTGCGTCGTCAAGAGGGCGCCTCGCTGTTCACATTCGAGGTGCCGACGCAGCGGTTACGGTCCGGCCGGTACCTGCATGGTCGGGTGGCCGGCGCGGTGACCCGATCGAAGCGGGACCGGACGTTCTACGCGGGTGTAGACGCGGTGGGCCAGATCGAGGCGTACGTCCAGTCGGAACGGGCGTGGGCGGTGCAGCGGGCGCAGGAACAGGGCCGCTACGACCAGTTGCCGATGGTCCGGCGGGTCACGAACGTGTCGCGGGGTCAGGATCCGGTGGTGCGTTGGCGGGAGATGGACGGCGCTGAGGGCCGGCAGCGGCTGGGTCGATTGGGCTGGCGGGAACGGCAGTGGCTGTTCATTGATGGCCCTGACGGGCTTGAGCCGGCCTGGTTGTGGTTGACGGAGCAGGGCACGCCGATGCCGCCGGAGCAGTGGAACGGTGTGTTCCGTCAGGCGAACCTGCGCTGCGAGCAGGAGCTGCTGACGGCCGAGGAACGCGAGATCGGGCGAGGCTTCCGGACGGCGGAGGTGCGCGGCAAGACGCCGTACGCGACGCCGCACTCCTGCCGGCATTCGTTCGCGCTGTACATGCTGATCGTGCTGAACCAGTTGATGGAGGCCCGGTTCGGGCTGACCGCGGTGGACCGGCGGGACTTCGCGCTGCTGTTCGGCGACCCGTGGTTCCTGGTCAAGACGTTGCTCGGGCATTCGGATGTGGAGACCACCAAACGGCATTACCTGTCGCCGGTCACGCACCTGCAGCTCGAGTCGATCCTCGCCGCCGCCGACGAGTCGGACAGCCCCGACGGCCCGCAGCAGCGGGTAGAGGATCTGGACGAGGTGTTCTCTCGGCTGGCTCGGGAGAGCTCCGGGATTCAGGATGTGGACACGCTGGTCGAGATGCTGCCGCAGGATCGCCGATGACCGGGCGTGGACACCCGGCGCCGAGGCCACCGGCGGACTACCGGGTCGAGCCCGTCCTGACCTGGCAGGGCGTGGTGGTGACTGTGGTCAACCGTGAGGGTCTCGCCAAGTCATTCGATTTCACTGGTCTACCGGCTCCCGAGCCGATGCAGCGCTCCCTGGCCGCCGCGTTCGCCGAGCAGTCGCGCCAATGGACCAGCCATCAGAGCGCCAGCCACTACTGGGCCAAACTCGTCGTCTTTACGCGGTTCCTGTCCGAGTTCGAGCGGCCACCTCAAGACCTGCACGAGGTGAGCCTGGCGATGTTCAAACGCTGGCGCACCAAGAACATCGGGAGCAACACCGGCAGGGCTGCGCTGAGAGACATTCGGACTTTGCTGCGCCGAGATCCCCGGCTGCAGGTCGGTGCAGTCGCAGAGGAACTTGCCCGTCGCATCCCGCCGCCCGCGCCGAGCAAACAGTCATACGACGACGCGGAACGCGAGCGGGTGCGCCTGGCAGCAACACAACAGTTCCGCTCAGCGTTAACGCGCATCCGGACGAACACCAGCCTGCTGCAACGCTGGCGGACGGGGAAACTGCCGGCCGGCGGCAGCGACGAGCGCATCGGCCCGGCACTCGATCACTTGGCCCGCACCGGCGACGTTCCGCGCGGGGTCGGCCCGAGCGGCGCCCCCTACTTACTGAACCGGAGGCTGTTGGGCGGCCAGGCCGTCGAACACACATGGGGAAGACTGTTTCTTACTCGCATGGAGTTGACGGCGTTAGCGGTCCTGTTCACTGACCGGTTCGGCTGGAACATGTCCATCTTCGACCGCATGCCAACCCCGATCACCACCCCGTCGGCCGGCCAGCGGAGCTCGGTGACCTACCACGTTCAGGTGGAGAAGCGCCGCCGCGGCGGTGGCCGCTGGTTCGACACGGAAAACATCACCGACTTCGGCGCAGGCTCCCCGGGACGTCTGATCACCGAGGCGTTGGAGGCGACCGCGCACGGCCGCCGCCTGGCGCACGCGTTGGCACCCGGCGTCGATCTGTTGATGACTGCCCGCACCAGTCGGGTCGGCATGGCCGACCGGCTGCTGGACCGGCCGCGACCGGTCGGACCGCTGCACTTCGGAATCTCCGGCGTTGATGCGAAGTGGTGGGCCCAGCACCATGGGTTCGGCAGCTCACCGTTCCAGCGCACGCGCCGGACGACGGTGGTCCGTGATGGTCCGCTGCAGCACGCTCGAGGCACCCACGAGAGCGTCTACCTCCTGCCCGACAAGCGCGTCCAACAGGCGTCTCAGCAGGTCATCGTGGCTGGCGCCCAGGAAGCGCTGGACCAAGCCCGCAGCGTCGTGTTCAAGGGCCACGTCGACGCAGAGCGGGACCCGCTCCGCCAGCAGACCCCGACTGCGGACTGCGCGGACGAGAACAACAGCCCCTGGCCGGCTCCCGACGGGGGCTGCGGCGCGGACTTCCTACTCTGTCTGGCCTGCCCCAACGCTCACGTCCACCCCGGCCACCATCCTCGCCTGGCACACCTGCACCAGCAGCTGAACAGTCTGCGCTCCGCACTGCCGGACCGGCACTGGACCCCGCGCTGGAGTGAGCATCTGCAGCGGTTGGAAGACCTACGCGGCAAGGTCGGTCCCGCCGTCTGGACGACCGCGCTGACCCAGGTCACCTCGGACGACCGCACCCTGATCAGCCTGCTGCTGGAAGGACACCTCGCCCCGTGACAACCAGCCTCGGCGTCGAACCCGACCGATACGCCGTGCCCACCCCAACAGCGACCGACCCCGTCGTGCTGCCGCACCGAATAAGCCCCGACAACCGATACCCCAACTCCCGCTACGGCGACCTCACCTGGTCGCTTGGCCCGTTGATCGACAACCCCTCCGCGCAACTCAGCAACATTCGCTGGATGAGGTGTCCCGCAGGGCTACGCGAGCAAGTCAAGATGGTCGCTTGGACCATGATCAACGGGGAATTGAGAGCCACCTACGTGCAGACTCGCGGGGCAAAGGCTCGTGCCAGATGGTCGGCCGGCGCCATCCAGGACATCATCGGCGAGTGGATCCGACTGGCGCGGTGGCTGCATGAACACGAAATCACCGACCTCGCTGCCTGCACCCGAGATCACTGGCGACGCTACGTCGCCGACCGCCGCGCCGATCGCGGCACCCGCGAGCACGCCACGAAGGTGCTCGGCTGGCTGACGCATCTGTGGGCATTTGACCAGCTCTCCAGCTGCCGCATCGGCCTCGTCCAGCCCCCGTGGGAAACCGAAGGCGCCGACAACTATCTGCCCCGCGCTGCCGGTGCCAGCGGCGGCGAAAACTCCACTCAGCCTTTGGACCCGCAAGTCATTGGGCCGCTGCTGGTGTGGGCGATCCGTTTGGTCGACGACCTCGCCGACGACATCCTGGCCGCCTGGGCCGAAAACCGCCGCCTGACCTCCATCGCCGCCCAACCTTCCACCGGCGCCACCGGCCACGCCGCGCTCGAGGCATACCTGCTGCCGCTGATCGCCAATGGAACACCGCTCCCGACGACCAAGCGCCATGGCGCCGACAACCTGGCCTGCACGTTCATCGCAGCCACCACCGGCACCAACCCGGGGCAGGTCGAGCGATTCAGCCAAGCGCACGGTCTGACCGCGCTGGCCGCCCGGCGACCTGGCGGATGCCCCATGCAAGTCCCGGTCACCGGCCGGATCGACCGCAGGCCGTGGCGTGAACACCTCGACTACAACGAGGCCGGCGACCTGATGCGACAACTCGGCACCGCCGCCATGATCATCTGCCTCTACCTCACCGGCATGAGACCCCAAGAGGTTCAGGGGCTTCGTTCAGGCTGCTGCCCCGACCCTGAACCGGCCCCTGACGGCACTGCTGGCCAGCACCTCATCCGTGGCCGCCACTACAAGAACGTCACCGACGACGACGGTAACCATGTATCCGCCGGTGAGGAACGCGAGATCCCGTGGGTTGCCATCACCCCCGTCGTCCACGCCATTCGAGTCCTGGAACGCATCGTCCCTGCCGGTGAACTACTCTTCAGCGCCACTCACCACGACTTCCTGTCCCCTCGAAGCCATCCGGGGGCGTTGAAGGGGTTCACCTTGACCTCCCGAATCAGGGACTTCATCGGGTGGGCCAACCGCGAAGCTCACAGACAAGGGCTGCCTGGCCAAATCATCCCTGATGACCCGCACGGCATCATCGGACTGTCCCGGTTCAGGCGGACGCTGGCCTGGCACATCGCCCGCCGGCCCGGCGGCCTGATCGCCCTCGCGATCCAGTACGGGCACATGCGCACCGTCCTGGACGCGCGCACCTCCAGCAGCTACGCCAGCCGCAGCAGCGGCGGCCTACACAGCGTCCTCGACGTCGAAACCGCCCTCGCCGCCGCCGACACCGCCGCCCACCTCCGCGACCGCCTCGCCGCCGGCGAGAAAATATCCGGTAGCGCCGCGCGCCGCGCTCTGACCGCCGCAGCCACGGCACCCCGCTTCGAAGGCCGCCTCATCCCTGCCCAATACGCGAAGAAGGCCGCCAAGTACCTCGCCCGCGACGGCCTAGTCCTGTTCGACAACCCCCAAGCCATGCTCATCTGCGTCTTCAAACACAGCAACGCACTCTGCAACCCCGACCCCGACACGAACGCGCCCCGCCAAGACGCCTGCGAGCAAGGCTGCGGCAACGCGATCCGCACCGACACCCACGCCCGCGACCTTCGCGAAAAGGCGGACGCCCGAGACGCGCTCGCCACCCACTCACCCGGACCCCTCGGCGATCGCTTGCGCCGCGACGCCGCCCGGCTACGCGCTCTCGCCGACGCCCACGACGCCACCGCCCGCACCACTGAGGAGTTCGCGTGACTGAACAACACGACGACGAACGCGCCCGCATCCGCGCCGCGATGGACCGGCTTCTGACCGGGCAGGCCACCACCTCCAACGGCAGCCTCACCATCGTCGCCCTGGCCGCCGAGGCCGGCGTCCACCGCATGGCCCTCATCAAGCGGCACACCGACCTGAAGACCGAGTTCTACGCGCGGGTCCGCGCTGAAACCAAACAGACCCCAGAAACCGAGAAACGACTCCAGGAAGCCGTCAGAACACTCCGGACGACGGTCACGAACCAAGCCGCCGAGCTCGACAAGCTCCGGCAGCTCGTCACAAACCTGACCCTCGCCAACGCCGTTCTACGCGCTACAACTGGTCCGTCAACACCGCCGGAACCCGCCGCCGACGCTAGGAGCCTGCAAGAAGGCACCGAGGCGATGCCCGACAACGTCATCGCCTTCCCAACCCCCTGAAATGCAGCCTCGCCCGGTGACCCAACTGATCGCCGACTAATTTCCTAACAAGCCTTCGACCGGCGCGCGAGCGCACGCAGCCAGCGCACGATGCGCGATTGAGCTTCCCCCAGTTTTCCGGACACCTGAGGTGAGGTGGATGACGGCTTCCAGGAAGGATGTCGTGTCATGCCTGCTCCTCACCCTGTCGAGTT
>NZ_JBFBAD010000118.1:0-30355 GCF_040682075.1 Actinoplanes sp. NPDC051411
ATCGAGTCCACGCTGACCGTCCAGTCGATCCTGCCCTGGGCGTCGCCGTGGGCTTGCCAGCGGATCCCGTCGATCACCTGTCGTTTCTCCCACTTCGGCGGACGACCTGTCGACGGGGCAGACCGCAGCGGCGCCAGCACAACCCACTGCCTGTCGGTCAGGTCAGGGCGCCTCGTCACCGCTAAGGTGGCCACGAGGTCTGCGGTATGACGTTCCTGCTTGGTCGCAGAACCAGAAACTGGAGACCTCTTCAGTTATCGATCACCGCCACGCCGTGACCTTCAGACCAGCCACTACTTCTGAAACGCGCCTTCGGTCCGCCCTGTCCGTGGCGGTGCCGGGAGCGGTGGGAGGGCGCACGAGACGACGGCCGTTGCGATCATCTTGAAGCCGCTGGGGTTCGGGCGGGATCGGGGTGACGGGAGGCGCCTGTAGCGGTCACGGCCCAGCGTGCGGCCGACGACGCGAGCAGGATCGCGGTTACGGTCAGGGCGATCGCGGCGCCGGCCGCGATGTTCCAGCGCGACGAGGCGTACAGGCCGGAGAGGCCGCCGACGGCCGCGAAGAGGACCGCCAGGGTGGTCATCGCCGGTAGGCGTGAGGTCCACTGGCGAGCGGCGGCCGCCGGGGCGACGATCAGGGCGATCGCGAGGATCGTGCCGACCGCGGGGACGACCGTGACCACCGCGACCTCGATGGTCAGCAGCAGCACCACGTCCCAGGCGCCGGTGCGGAAGCCGGCCGCGCGGGCACCGGTCGGGTCGAAGCCCACGAAGGTCAACGGGCGGGCGCAGGCGACCAGGACGACCGTCACGACGACCACGGCGGCGGCGGTGACCAGCAGGTCGGAGCCGCTCACGGTCAGGATCGAGCCGACCAGCAGGGAGGACAGGTCGCGGCTGAAGCCGCTGCGGGTGGCGACCAGGCCGGCCCCGAGCGCGAACCCGGCCGACAGCAGCACGCCGGTCGCGGCCGAGGCGTTCTGGCCGGGACGGCGGCTCAGTGCGGCAACACCGAGCGCCACCACCGCCCCGGCCACGATGCCGCCGGCCAGCACGTCGACGCCGAGCAGGGTGGCGGCGACCACCCCGGGGAACGTCGCATGGGTCAGCGCCATCGTGAAGAACGACAACCGGCGCAGCACGACCTGCACGCCGACGATGCCGGCCAGCGCGCCCGCCAGCACCACCTCGACGATCGCGCGGTGGACCGCGTCATCCCACCAGCTCACGAGACGGCCTCCCGCCGCAGCGCGAACGGCAGCAGGACCAGGTAGAAGGCGACCAGCAGCAGCACGACCGCCGAGGCCGAGGTCAGGGCGATGCCGTGGTCGACCGAGGCGATCCAGCTGACGAGCAGGCCGCCGTAGCCGCTGAGCACGACCAGCACGCTCGCGACCAGGGCCATCGCGGCCGGGCGGCGGGTCACCGAGCGGGCCGCGGCGGCCGGCACGATCAGCAGGGCGACGACCAGGATCGTGCCGACCGCCCGCACCGCGGCGACGACCACGAGGGCGACGATCACGTTGAGCCAGAGGTCGAGCGGGCCGATCCGGAAGCCGGCCGCCCGGGCTCCGGCCGGGTCGAAGGCGCGGAACAGCAGCGCGCGGGCGGCGAACGCCAGCATGACCAGGATGACCGCCGCCAGGGCTGCGGTCTCGGCGAGCTGCTGCGGGCTCACCGTCAGGATGCGCCCGAACAGGAAGGCGGTCAGATCCGACGTGTACGTCGCCTGGCGCGACACAAGCGCGACACCGACCGAGAACATGGCCGTCAGCACCACAGCCGTGGACGCGTCGTCGGACAGCGTCCGCCCCCGGCCGAGCAGCGTCAGCACGACCGCGGTGACCAGCGCGGCGACCAGCGCGCCGAGCACCAGCCCGTCGAGGCCGCCGGCCAGGAACCCGATGACCACACCGGGAAACACCGTGTGGGTGAGCGCGTCGGACACGAACGACAACCGGCGGACGAAGACGAAAACCCCGACCGGGCCGCAGACCAGGGCGAGAAGGGCCAGCTCGGCGAGGGCCCGGGCCATGAACGGTACGGCGAACGGCGCGATCACGGCTCCACCAGGACGGTGCGGCCGTTCGCGAGGTCGATGGCCTGACCACCGTACGCCCGGGAAAGAGTGTCCGCGGTGAGCGTGACCCCCGGTGGTCCGGCCGCCCATTGGCGGCCGTTGACGAGGCAGACCACATCGGCCAGATCGCGGGCGAGCGCGAGATCGTGGGTGCTCAACACCAGTGCCGTGCCGGCGGCGGTGACCGCGCGCAACACCCCGAGGATCGACTCCTGGCTGACGACGTCGATGCCGTTGAACGGCTCGTCGAGCAGAAGCAGCCGGGGCTCGGCGGCCAGCGCCCGGGCGAGCAGAACCCGCTGGCGCTGCCCGCCCGAGAGCACCCCGAACTGGCGTCCCGCCTCGTCGGACAGCCCGACCCGGTCGAGCGCCTCCCGCGCGGCCCGGCGGTCGGCCGCTCGGGTGGGGCGCCACCAGCCGATCCGCCGGTAGCGGCCCATCAGCACGACCTGCAAGGCGGTGACCGGGAAGCTCGCGTCGAGCTCCCCGACCTGCGGGACGTAGCCGCATTGCTCCCGGTCCGGCACCGCGGCGGTGCCGCCGAGCACGTCGGCCAGCCCGACCACCGACTTGATCAGCGTGGACTTGCCGGCCCCGTTCGGGCCGACCAGGACCAGCCGCTCGCCGGCCGCCACCTGAAGGTCGACGCCGGTGAGCACCGGGTGGCCGCGATACCCGACGCGCACCTCCGCGTAGCGCAGGACCGGCATGGTCAGCCTTCCAGCGCGGACACGATGACCTGCGTGTTGTGCTCCTCGGCGCCCAGATAGGTCGCGCCGGGGCTGCCGGCCGGTCCGAGGCTGTCGCCGTACAGGGCGTCGTCGCCCCCGATCACCTTGACCCCGGCCTGCCGGGCGATCGCGTCGGCGGTCTTCGGCGGCAGCGAACTCTCGGTGAAGATCGCCTTGGTGCCGGTCGCCTTGATCTTCGCGACCAGGCCGTCGAGCTGCTTCGCCGACAGCTCGGCCGAGGTATCCATGCTGGGAATCACCGAACCGACGAACTGCAGATGATAGCGGTCGACGTAGTAGCCGAAGGCGTCGTGGTTGGTGACGAGCTTGCGGTCATCGGCCGGAAGCTTGGCGAATGCGGCGACGTTGCCGGCGTCCAACTGGTCGAGCTTCGACTCATAGGCGGCGAGATTCCGGGCGTACGCGCTCGAATGCGCCGGATCGGCGCCGGCCAGACCCTTCTCGATGTCCGCCACCATGATTTTGGCGTTCCGCGGGTCGTGCCAGATGTGCGGGTCGCCGTCCTTCATCTCGTCGTCGCCGGGTTCGCCCTGACGCAGCGGAACGCCCAGACTGGAATCGACGACCGGCCCACTGAACCCGGCCGACTGAATCGTCTGATCGAGCCACCGTTCCAGGCCGACGCCGCTCTTCACGACCAGCTTCGCCTGACCGATCGCCTGAATGTCGGCCGGCGTCGGTTCGTACTCGTGCGGGTCGACGCCCGGCTCGATGATCTGGGTGACGGCCACGTCGCCGCCACCGATGTTCCGCACGAAGTCGGCCACCTGAGGGGTGGTGGCGACCACGGCGAGCTTTTCGGACCCGGGAGCGGCGTCGGCCTTGTTTCCGGCATCGCCGCATCCGGCCAGGCCGAGAACCAGGGCCGCGCCGAGCAGCAGGGTGTTCCTTGTCTTTCCCGTGCGTATCACGAGACGGAACGATAATCGTTTTCAAGAATTATCGTCTAATGGCGAGATGACTATGTGAGTGGGGTATTCGCATATCGCTACTTCGCAATTCTGGCCCGGAATTCCGAGGGGAGGTGGGTGGCGGCGTCACCGGCCGATATGGGCGTCACCGATGTCGACGGTCGAGGTTTCGAATATGCGTTGGGCTCGGAGAGGGTCGGCGTGGGGTGCACTGGGCCGAGCTGTGGCCGGATCTAAGAGGTGGCCAGCGGGATGCGGCGGGGACGCCCGGCTGTGGCGACGCCCGGCTGTGGCGGCATTGCGCCGTCGCGAGCAGAGCTGTGGTGAGGCTCGGTGCGGTGAGCGGCTGCTGATGGCAGTCATCTCCTCTTCCCTCCGTTTCCTGCTGGCCGCCCGGATTGGGCCGCTTCTCACTGCCTGCCGCGACCCTTGTTTCGGACGCTCCCTCGCCGCCAGCCGCCACTGCTGTTTGAGTCGCTCACCCACCGTCTCCGCCAATGCTGTTGGGTCGCCCTCCCACCACCCGGCGCCGGTCCCGTTGGGTCGCCTTCCCGCCGCCCCGCCCCTGTTGTGGGAGGGGTCGAGTTAAGCAGCCCGGTACGACAATTCTTCGCTGTTGTCCACAGCGCGGAACAAGCCATCGACTTGCGGAATTCAGCTGGCTCGGCGCGTTGGAGTCGCGGCGAAACACTGGGCTGCGTCAAGTGCGATTACGCGCATGTGGATATGGGCGCGCGCCGGCACGCCGTACGGAAAAGGGCCTGTGGATAAAGGCAGCGCCGGCCGCCGGACCGGTATTTTGGGGTGGCGAATGCCAGCCGACTGGAGCTTTGAGTGAACCCACCGGAAGTGATCGAAAGGGTGGCGCTGCCGCCCTCGGCGCCCGAGGCCGTTCCGCCCGAGCGGCGGCGGATCGGGCGCTTGAGGTGCTGGCGGCGGGGCTGGCCGTGCTGGTGGTGTTCCGGGGGCCGCTCGGCGGGCTGGTTTCCGGGCCGCGGGCGCACACGTGGACCACGGTGTTCGTGTCGGTGCTGGTGCAGGCGGCGCCGTTCCTCGTGTTCGGGGTGGTGCTGTCGACGGTGATCGCCGTGTTCGTGCCGCAGGCGTTCTGGGCTCGGGCGCTCACCCGGCATCCGGGGCTGGCGGTGCCGGCGGCGGGGCTGGCCGGGGTCGTCCTGCCGGGCTGCGAGTGCGGGAGTGTGCCGATCGCCGGGGTCGCTGATCCGGCGCGGGGTGACGCCGGCGGCGGCGCTGGCGTTCCTGCTCGCGGCGCCGGCGATCAATCCGATCGTGTTGACGGCGACCGTGGTGGCGTTCCCGGGACGACCCGAGATGGCGATCGGGGGGGCGTGGCCGGCCTGGTCGTGGCGGTGGGGATGGGCTGGTTGTGGATGCGGCAGGAATGGATCAAGTTGCCGCACCGGTCCGATCTCGACGATCTGTCGCGGTGGCGGGCGTTCTGGTCGGCTTGCCGGCACGACATTCTGCACGCGGGCGGCTTCCTCGTGGTGGGGGCGGCCGCCGCTGCGGCGATCAACGTGCTCGTGCCCGGGTCGTGGCTGCAGAGCGTGGCCGGGCGGCCGGTGGTCTCGGTGATCGCGCTGGCGCTGCTCGCGGTGCTGCTGTCGATCTGCAGTGAGGCCGACGCGTTCGTGGCGGCGTCGCTGTCGCAGTTCTCGCTGACGTCGCGGCTGGTGTTCCTGGTCGTGGGGCAGATGGTCGACCTCAAGCTGATCGCCATGCAGGCCGGGATGTTCGGGCGGCGGTTCGCGTTCCGGTTCGCGCCGGCCACGCTCGTTGCGGTGATCGTGGTCGGGGCCGGGTTCGGGGCGGTGCTGCGGTGAGCGGGGCGATCGCGGCTGGAGCGGCGGGAGGACGGGCGGTGCCGCGGTGAGCAAGCTGAGCCAGGCGATCGCGGCTGGAGCGGCGGGAGGACGGGCGGTGCCGCGGTGAGCAAGCTGAGCCAGGCGGTCGTGATGCTGCTGTTCGGCGGATCGTTGCTCAAGGTCACGCTGACCGATGTCTTCCTGCGCTATGTGAAGGCGGGGTTGAAGCCCTGTCTGGTCGTCGCCGGGGTGCTGCTGGTCGCGGCCGCGGTGATGACCATCTGGTATGAACTGCGGGCTTCGGCGACGGGCACGGCCATGGGCATCATGAACCCAAGGTCGGCTGGCTGCTGGTCCTGTCGGCGCTCGGGCTGCTGCTGGTGACGCCGCCCGCGCTCGGGGCCTACTCGGCCGGCCAGGCGGGCAGCGTGGCTTTGCAGTCGGGTGACTCGAACTATCCGGCGCTGCCGGCGGGCGACCCGGCCCAGATCGGGCTGCTGGACTACGCGTCGAGGGCTGTTTTCGACGGCGGGAAGAGTCTCGACGGGCGGACGCTCGAGATGTCCGGGTTCGTGACCGAGGGGTCCGACGGGCATCCGATGCTGGCCCGGATCGTGCTGACGTGCTGCGCGGCCGATGGACGGCCGATCAAGATCGGGCTCGGCGGGCCGGTCGCGGTCGACGCGGTGGCCGGCAGTTGGGTGCAGGTGGTCGGGACGTACAGCACGCGGATCGGGAAGGATCCGGTCAGCAAGTCGGACGTGGCCTATGTGACGGTCAAGAGCCGGCAGCAGATCTCAGAGCCGCCACAGCCGGGCGTACGCCAACCGCGGTCGTCGATATCCTGGCCGGCATGGCCATCGCCCGCTTGCCGCTCATCGCTGTCGACTGCCCCGATCCTGGCGCGCTCGCCCGGTTCTACGGCGCGATGCTGGATTGGAAGGTCGACGTTCTCGGCGACCGGGCTTCGGCTTGCCCCGAGGACGGCCAGTGCATCGCCTTCCATCAGGTGGCTGACTACACCCCGCCGACGTGGCCGAGCCAGGAGCGGCCCCAGCAGATGCACCTCGACATGCTCGTCGACGACCTCGATGCCGCCGAGGCCGCCGTGATCGAGCTCGGTGCGACCAAGCATCCCGACCAGCCCGGAACGTCCTTCCGAGTCTTCCTGGACCCGGCCGGTCACCCCTTCTGCCTCTGTCTGGAGTGATAGACACCGCCAGGCAGGCCTCTGAGGAGCCACCCAGCCGGTCTTAGCTTTCTTCGACGATGGCCTGGAGCAGTGTGCGGAGTTGCCGGGCTTCCTGCTTCGTGAGTGCTGACGTCAATTCGCGCTCGGCCTGGTCGCTGGCGGCGGTGGCGTCATGCAGAACCTGCTGGCCCTTCGGCGTCAGCTCGACCACGTTGCGGCGCCGGTCGCCGGCCTGGGGGCGCCGCGTGACCAGCCCCTTGGTTTCCAGGGCGTCGAGCAGGGCGACCATCGTCGTGCGGTCGACGCCCAGGCGGTCGGCGGCCTGCTGCTGGGACGGCGGCTCGTGGTCGCTGAGGACGAGCAGGACCGCCAGCTCGCGGCCGTTGATGTCGTAGGGGGCGAGCGCGGCCGCGTTGAGCTGGGCCATGCGCTGCTGCGCGTGTTTGAACAGGTAGCCCAGGCGGCTGCTGGCACTCGACACCATCGGATCATAGCGGCTAGCCTGATCGTCAGTATTGCTGATGATTTGAGGGCCTGATGATTTTGGTGACCGGTGGTCTGGGGTTTATCGGTTCGCACACGGTGCGGGCGTTGCGGGAGCTGGGCGAGGAGTGCGTCGTCGTGCAGCGCAGCCGGCCGGCGTCGGCGCTCGTCGAGCAGGTCGATGTCGGCGATCTGGGGGCGCTGCTCGACGTCGGGAAGCGTCATCGGATCAGCGGGATCCTGCATCTCGCCGGCTCGATGCCGTGGCCGCCGGGTGCCGCGCCGCCGGTCGAGGGCGCGCGGCGCGGGCTCGGCGGATTGTTCAACGTCGTCCGGGCGGCGCAGGAGTGGGGCGTACGCCGGGTGGGGGTGGCCAGCACGATCGGGGTCTATGGCGGGGTCGCGACCGAGGGCGCCTTGACCGAGGACATGCCGTTGACGATGGACGCGCCGCACGTCATTCCGGCGTTCAAGAAGATCGGGGAGTTGCTGAGCGCCTACCTCGGCGACGCGACCGGACTGGAGATCGTCAACTACCGGATCGGCGCCATCTGGGGGCCGGGCAGGCGTCCCGGTCCGTTCGCGGCGGCCGGCCATCTTGTGCTGGCCGCCGCCGCGGGACGCGAACCGGACCTCTCCGGGCTGGTGACTCCGCCGCTGGCCGGGGACGCGAGCGACCTGTGCTACGTCAAGGACGCCGGCCGGGCGCTGGCGCTGCTGCAACTCGCCGGCCGCCTCGACCACCGGGTCTACAACGTCGGGTCGGGGCGGCCGACGACCAACGCCGAGGTCATCGCCGCGATCAGGAGGGTCGTCCCGGACGCGCGGGTGGATCTGCCGGAGGGTCGTAACAACATGCCGCTCCACCTCGACATCACGCGGCTCCGGGAGGCGACCGGCTACGAGCCCGCGTACGACGTCGGGCGCGCGACAGCCGACTATTTGGACCAACTCCTAGCATCCTGATCATGGACGTACGTGAGGTGCAGCCGGAAGACGCCGCCGCGGTGGCCGGGCTGCTCGACGAGCTCGGCTACCCGTCGACCCCGGCCGAGGTGCGGCAACGCCTGGAGAACTGGCTGAACGAGCCCTACAGCCGGGTGCTCCTGGCCGCCGACGACGGCCGGGTGGTCGGGTCGATGTCGGTCCACGCCATCCCCCACCTCGAGCGCGACGGCCGCTGGCTGCGCATCGAGAGCCTGGTCGTCACGGCCGGCGCCCGCGGGACCGGGGCCGGCCGCCGCCTGATCGGGGCCGCCGAGCAGCTGGCCCGCTCGTGGGACTGCCACGCGATCGAGGTGACCAGCTCCCGGCGGCGCGACGATGCCCACGCCTTCTACCGGCGGCTGGGGTTCGCCGACATCTGCGACCGTGCCGGCCGGTTCTGGAAGGACCTATAGCGGAATCGCCACCCGGCCGGCGAACCGCGGCGACTCGGCCTCGTCGAGCATGGCGGCGGCCACCGTTGCCCGACTCACGCGGGCCGGGAACAGCCGGCGCGGGGCGTCCTCCAGCCCGACCGTGCGGCGGCCGGGGCCCAGCGGGCCCAGCGACAGCGGCCCGGCGTGGAAGACGGTGCCGCCGGCCGCGAGGATCGCCGCGTCGGCGGTGACCTTGTCGGAAAGGCGGTCGCCCATCGCCTTCAGCAGCGTGCGGGTCAGCCGGCCGGCCGCCGCGGCCGACGGGCCGGCTCCGAAGGCACCGAGCCAGACCACCCGGCCGGCTCCCGAGGCCACGACGGCCCGGGCGCCGGCGGTGAGGACGCCCGGGCGTTCGCCCTTGGCGACCCCCAGGGCGGAAACGATCACTTCGGTGCCGGCCAGGGCGTGGGTCATGCTTTCCGGATTCCGTACGTCGCCCGCCGCGCGACGCACCCCTTCGACGTCCAGCTTCGCCGGGTCACGGGCGACCGCGGTCACGACGTGCCCGCGCGCGAGCGCCTGCCGTACGAGCTCACGCCCGGTCAGCCCGGTCGCCCCGAGCACGGTGATGTTCACGAGAGGACGTCCACGGCGGCCCGGTGCAGGCCCGGCGCGGTGGCCAGGATGTCGGGGTCGCCGGGGCGCCACGGGCGGCCGTCGACGCGGGTGACCACGCCGCCCGCCTCGCCGATCAGCAGGGCACCGGCCGCCACTCCGGGGAGGACGGGAGCGAACTGCCAGAAGACGTCGTTCTGGCCACCGGCCACCAGCAGCATCGGGAACGTGGACGGGACGGTCGCCTTGACCATCAGGGCCTCGGCCAGCATCGCGGTGATGGAGTCGCCCAGGCGGTGGTAGGTGCCGGTCTGAGCGGCCTCGGCCTGGCCGGTGACGGTGATCGCGGCGTTCAGGGCCGTCTTCGCCGAGGCGCGGAGCCGGTGGCCGTCCAGGAACGCGCCGCCACCGCGCACGGCGGTCCAGGTGTGGTCGCCGACCGGCTGGTGGACGACGGTCAGGACCGGTTCGAAACCGCGGAGCAGGGTGATGCTGACGCACCATTCCGGCAACCCGTGTACGTGGTTGACGTTGCCCTCGACGGCGTCGACCGCCCACCATTCGCCGTCGTCCGGGAGCGGCCGCGCCTCGTCGTCGTCCTCCACCCACCGGGCCTCCGGGCGTACGGAAGCAAGCGCCGCCCGCAGCGGCGGCCCGGCGGCGTCCTCGTTGCGGTGACCGGCGATGAACATGTCGTCGCGGCCCGGCGGGCGCGCGCCGGGCGAGTAGAGCTCGAGGAGCCGGGCGCCCGCCTCGCGGGCGGCGGTGGTGACCGCCGGCAGCAGATTCGTCATGCCGACGACGCTAGGAGCGGTTGGCACATGACGTCCAGTGCATCTTTGGTAGGCCATCGTTTACCGTGGTGCATGTGGACCTGAATCTGTTGGTGGCGTTGGACGCGCTGCTCGAGGAGAACAGCGTGGCCGCCGCCGCCGAACGGCTCAACCTGTCCGCGCCGGCGATGAGCCGCACGCTCGCCCGCATCCGGCGGGCCACCGGCGACGACATCCTGGTGCGGTCGGGCCGCTCGATGGTGCCGACCGCGCGGGCCCTGGAGCTGCGCGACGAGGCGCGGGAACTCGTGCGGCGGGCCTCGGCGGTGCTGACGCCGCCCCAGGAACTGGATCTGGCGACACTCGACCGGCATTTCACGGTGCGGGGGCACGACGCGCTGCTGGGTGCGCTGGCGCCGCCACTGACCTCCTCGCTGCGGACGAAGGCACCGCTCGTCAAAGTCAGCCTGCTGGCCGAAACCGACACGGATCGGCCCGACCTGGCCCGCGGACACGTCGACCTGGAGCTCGGCTCGACCGTTCCCGACCGGACCGGGATCTCCTACGAGGTGCTGGGCCGCGACCGGATGGTGCTGGCGTTGCGGCGCGGACACCCGATGGCCGGGCGGCGGCTGACCCTGGAGCGGCTGGCCGAGCTGGACCACGTGACGATCTCGCGGCGGGGGCGGCTGCACGGCGTACTGGATGAAGCCCTGGCCGCCCGCGGCCTGAAGCGGCGTGTCCTGGCGGCGTTGCCGACCAGCGCGGCCGCCCTTGACGTCGTCGCCGGATCGGACGTGGTGGTGGTCGTCGCGGAGCGCGTGTGCGGGCCCCTGGCGTCGCGGCTCGGGGTGGTGACGCGGACGGCCCCGGTCGACCTGCCGCCGGTCGAGGTCGTCATGACGTGGCACCACCGGCACGACAGCGACCCGGCGCACGCGTGGTTGCGGGGTGAGGCGCGGGCCGCCCTCTGACCATGTGCCTGTGCTAGGCGACGTCGGGCCGGGTCATCAGCGGGGACCGCAGATGCAACTCCAGCTGGGGACCGGTCAGGGGCACGGTGCTCCACGTCGCCACCGCTGTGCCCGCGTCGGCGTCGACCGCCAGCCGGACCCGGTGCGGGGTGGTGATGACCCAGAGCTCGGCGACGAACGTGCCGCCCTGCCAGGCGCCGGTCGCCACCACCGGGCGGCCGAGCGGCGAACTCTCCCGCCACGCGCCGAAGCCGGCCTCCACCGTGAACGACGACCCGAATCGCAGCGTCCATCCACTGTCGACGGGGTCGACGACCACCGTCATCCCGTCGGGCAGAGCCGAATCCGCGGCGGAGGCGTCGAGCGTCGCCTTGACCGAACGGGACGGATCGGCCGAACCCGGCACCGGCGAACAGGACAGCCGGCGCAGCCGGTCGGCGAGGACCTCGTCGTCGTGGGCGCTGTCGGGCCGGTCGATGCCCGGGCTCAGGCAATCCCAGATCGCGTCGGGCACCGCCGAAGTCTGCGTGTTGGCGCTGGTCACCGCGACCACCAGATCGAGCGACGGAATCACCACGCAATGCTGGCCATAGGCGCCGTCACCGTAGTAACCGTGGCTGGACATCCAGAACTGGTAGCCATAGCCGCGCGCCGCGTCGTCGTCGGCCGGCGGGATGTCGATGTGCTTGCTGGTCGCCCGCTCCACCCAGTCGCGCGGGACGAGCTGGCGGTCGCCCCACCGGCCGCCGCGCAGCAACAGCTCACCGAAGGCGGCGACCGCCTCGGTCGTGAGATGCAGCCCGTGGAATCCGAACGCGGCGCCGCTCGCCACCCGGTCCCACTCGGCGTGGTCGATGCCCATCGGATGGAAGAGCCGCTCGTCGAGCAGATCCTCCAGGCGGCGGCCGGTGACCCGCTCGACCATCCGGGCCAGGAGGAAGGTGGTCGCGTTGTCGTAGACGTGCCGGACACCCTCGGCGTCGGCGAACGGCACCCGCAGGAAGCCCCTCACCAGATCGCCCGGTTCGAGCCGCCAGGCCTCCTCGAGACTGTCCCCGGGGTGCCCGCTCGTCATGGACAGCAGGTGGTGAACGGTGATGCGGCGGCCCTGCTCCGAGACGTCGTCCGGCACCTGATCGGGCAGCACGTCGACCACCCGGTCGTCCAGCGAGAGCAGCCCGTCGGCGACCGCCAGCCCCACCGCGGTCGACGTGAACGACTTGGTCAGCGAATAGATCAGCTGCGGCCGGTCGGCCGAATAGGGCGCCCACCAGCCCTCGGCGACGACATGACCGTGGCGAACGACCATGATGGAGTGACCCTCGACCGACCGCGCCTCGAGCCAGTCGAGCAGCGCCCCGATCGAACGGGAGGACATCAGGGACGCGGCGGGAGTCGAACGGGGCAGCATCCGGGAACCCTACAATCGGGCCCACAGCGGCAGCGACCCCGTTTCTGCTCAGTAGGTGTCGCCGACCTGAATCGAGGCGATCAGCCGCAGCGGCACCGCGATCAGAATCAAGGCCGTCACGACGGCCAGCCCGATCCGGTACGCCCGCAGACCGCGCCACCACGGCATCGCCCAGAGCAGCAGCCAGAAGAACAGGAACGCGACCGCGTGCTCGGCGCCCAGCCGCAGCAACGTCTCCTCGCAGCCGTTCGCCAGCCGGACCGGTGCGCAGACGCGCGGATAGTTCGTGGCCCGCTCGCCGACGAAGAGCCCGATCACGGCCGCGAGTATGGGCCCGACCACGAGCGTCGTCACGGGCGTCAGGATCCAGTTGTAGACGTCGGGCCGCTTGTCGAACCCGGCCGGCGGCTGGTCGTCCTCGTAGTCGCCGTCCTCGTCCTCGAAGTCCGCCTCGGCGAGCGGCAGGATCTCGTAGTCGGGCTCCGGCTCCCCGCTCTCGTCCTCATCGTCGGCCGCCCCGTCCACCGCGTCGTCGGCGATCGGCTCCTCGGGCTGCTCGCCCAGGTCCGAGTCTTCCGGGGCCGTCGCGGCGGGGTCCGATGGCGGCTCGGCCTCTTCGTCCGCGCTTTCCCCGGCCGGCTCCGCGTCCCGAGCGAGGTCCTCGCCTCCTGCCCGCTCCCCTTCCGGCGCCGGCTCGGCGTCCTCGGCCTCGGCGGCCCGCTCCCCATCCGGAGCCGGCTCGGCGGCTACTTCCTCGGCCCGCTCCCCATCCGGAGCCGGCTCGGCGGCTACTTCCTCGGCGGCGGTCGTCTCCTGCCCAACGGGGTTCCCGTCGGTCGCGCCGGCGGGCTCTTGCACAGTCAGTGGTCCTCCTCGGCTCGGCGCCAACGTGCTCAGCGGCATCGACATCGCTCGCCGGCTTCATCACCATCGCGAGGAGGCACCCTACCGTGGGCTGTGACCTGGGCTACAAGGCGACCCGGCTCGGCCCTTGCCCGGCCCCGGTATGGTCCCTGGCCATGGGCGCGATCAAACCGTGGCATTTGTTCCTCTGTCTCATCGTCGTCCTGATGATCATCGGACTGGCCGCCGCCATCAGCGCGGGTCGGCGAAAGTAGCAGTTCTCCTCGGTCAGGGCGCATCGGGAAGGTGGGACTCGATCCGCCACGGGCCTGGCTCGTAGGGGCCCGAATCAAGCACATCCGAGAGCATCGCCGTGCCGGCCGCAAAGGCGGCGACCACTGCGGCACTACTGTCCACAAGCCACTGTCCTTCGCGGACGTGGTGCACGCCGTGATAGTCGGCGCACCAGCAGGCCACCTCGACCGCGGCGTTCACCGTGAGCTGCCGGCCCAGCCAGGCGACGTCGATCGTCAGCGCCAGGGAGTCGGTGCCGCTGCTGAACAACGTGACCGTCGCGTCGAAGACGATGAGGAAGTGGCTTGCCTCCGGCTGTCCGGGTGTCGTCGAGTGCTGCGGGTACCAGTGCCATTCGGTTCGGCCGGCGGCGAGCCGATGTTGCTCGAGCGCTGACGACAGTCGTCGCAGCTCGTCCTCGGCGCCGGAACAGAACGGTGGGAGCGCTTCGGCCAGCGGGACCTGAGCTATCGAGGGGACGGGACCGACCACAGGCCCATGATCGCAGCAGGGTGCATCGGCCGCTTGGGCGACCCTTGGGGTGATCGCGGTCTTCGTCACCGCGCAGGTGAACGGGCCGCAGCGCGCCGCGACCTCGACGGTTCAGTCGTCACTCATGCCGGTCGGCCGCGTCGGCGGGTGATGCCGACACCGGCCGCGGTCACCAGCACCAACGCCACCAGCGGGGCCGGGCCGAGGTGCTGGCCGAGGATGAGCAGCCCGGCGATCGCCGCGCCGGCCGGCTGGAGGCTCATCAGCACGCCGAAGACGCGGGTCGGCAGGTGGCGCAACGCCATCAGCTCCAGCGCGTACGGCACCACCGACGACAGCAGCGACACCGCGAGCCCGCCGGCCAGCAGCCTCGGATGCCCCCACGCGTGCGCCGCCCCCACCACGCCGAACGGCAGCACGACCAGCGTGGCGACCGCGAACGCGACCGCCAGCCCGCCGAGGCCCGGCACCGCCCCGCCCAGGCGCGCGGTGAACACGATGTATCCGGCGCCGCACGCCCCGGCGGCCAGGCCGAGCAGCAGCCCGGCCCACGGCGCGTCGACCCCGGCCCGCAGGCCGAGCAGCACCACGCCGGCGCCGGCCGCCAGCGCCCACACCAGGTCGCCGACCCGGCGGGTCTGCACCAGCGCCAGCACGAGCGGCCCCACGAACGACAGGGTCACCACGATGCCCTGCGGTGCGCGGGCGAACGCCAGGTAGGACAGCAGCGTGAGCCCGGCCGCGAAGGCGCCGAGCAGCGCCGCCGCCCGCCAGGCCGCCGCGGTCCACGTCCACACCCGGGGGCGGACCGCGACGATGAAGACCACGGCCGCGACGCCCATCCGCATCAGCAGGACCCCGGGCGGGCCGAGGGAGTCGAAGAGTGTGCGGGCGATGGCCGCCCCGGCCTGCGAGCACGCCACCGACAGGACCACGAGCAGCGGTGCCGTTCTCATGGTCGGACCGTAGGCGCCCCGCCGGCCGGGCGGAACCGGGTTACATCTAAAGAGCGGCCTTCGGGAACGACGAGTCCGGCCCGGCCGGCGCCGGCGTCTGATCCGGGACCCGCGTCATGAACAGCCACGCGCTGGTCAGGCCGCCGACGAAGGCCGTGATGACCGGGGCGACCAGCACGTACATGCCGGCCGTGACCCGGAAGACCAGCAGGAGCCCACTGACCAGCAGCAGCACCGTGGTCACCGTGTCGGGCGAGACCATCTCGAGCACCCGCCCGATGACCTGCTGGCCGCGGTTGCGGCCGGCCCGCCAGTTGAGCACGAAGAGCCCCAGCCCGCCGAGCACGGCCAGCACGACGATCTCGACGCCGAGCACCCGGCGGGACTGCCCCGGGATCGCGAGCAGCAGGGCCAGCAACAGCACGATTCCGAACAGGGTGAGCGTTCCGCCGGCCCGGTTCCGTAGTTCCACGTTCGAGGCGAACACATTGAGGCGAATGGAAATGGCGATGAAGAGAAGGCCGAGCAGCGCGGCGGCGGCGCCGCCCACGATGACGGCGAAGGTGTCCCACGATTCCACGGCGATCCTCCGGGAGGGGTAGCGAGAGCTACCGGAGGTTACAAGTGCAGCGGAACGGTGGCCGCGGCGGGATCGCCCGAATAGCCGGCCGCCTCCACGACGACCTCGGTCGCGGCCGGTGTGAAGCCCACCCCGGTCCATCGCAGCAGCGGTCGCACGGAGCCACGCACGGTAATCGTCGCCGAGGAGCCGGCGGGCAGCGAAACCGGCGCGAAGCCCAGCAGGACCCGGCGGGGGAAATCGTCGGCGGACACGACGCCGTAGAGCTGAACTACGTGCCGGCCGTCCCGCGAACCCGTATTCGACACGTCGACCGTGGCCGTGAACGACTCGTCGGCGACCGCGCTGACCGACACCGAGGAAATGGCGAAACTGGTGTAGGACAAGCCGAATCCGAGCGGGAACGCCGCCTCGACGCCGTCGCGGTCGAGCAGCCGCTGCCCGAACCACTTGTCGTAGACGATCGACGTCGCGTCGCGGTCGAAGAACGGCAGATGCGACTCGTCGGCCGGAATCGAATAGGGCAGCCGTCCGGACGCGTCGCATTCCCCGAGCAGCACGTCGGCCAGTGCCTGCCCGCCGGAAACTCCGCCGTACCAGCCGATCAGCACCGCCGGAACCGACGACCGCCATTCCTCGGTGATGACGGCCCCGGCGGTGACGATGACGACCACGGTTCGCGGATTGACGGCGGCCACCGCCCTGATCAGCTCCACGTCCGCCGGCCGGAGGCGCAGGCTCGCGCGGTCGCCGCCCATCGCGCCGACCATCACGCCGTTGGCCATCGACGGGTCTTCGGCCGACGGCGCCGGCGGATAGAGCGCGAGCAGAGCCGGGTCGGCGGTGGCGTCGTCTCCGACGTATTCGCCCTCGTCGGCCGCGGTGTAACCGACGACCACGATCGCGGCGTCGGCGTCACGTGCGGCCTCGGCCGCCGCTTGCGCGCCGTCTTCGGTCGCGCGCTTGACGCGTACGCCCGGGAGCGCGGCCGAAAGGCCCTGCAATGCCGTCGTGACCGCGGGAGAGCGCACGTCGGACGACCCGTGATCGCCGGTGTTCGGGACGTCGGCCAATCGGCCGACCACCGCGATCGACGACAGTTCGGACGCCTTGAGCGGCAGCACCGACTCGTTCTTGAGCAGCACTATCGAGGCGCGGGAGACTTCGCGGGCCAGCTCGCGGTGTTCGGCCGAGAAGACGACCGAGGGCGACGGTTCGTCCTCCAGATCCGAGGCGTAGAACGCCAACTGGGTCCGCAGGATCCGGCGCCCGGCCCGGTCGACGTCGTCCCACGACGCCTCGCCCGATTCCAGCAGGGCCGGCAGTTGCGAGGCGCGCTGTTGCCGGAACGGCTCCTCGACGTCGAGCCCGTTGCGCAGCGACTTCCCGGGGTCGCGCAGGCCCCAGATGAAGTCGGAGACGGTCACGCCCTCGAAGCCCCAGCGGCCGCGGAGGATTTCCTCCATGAGCACCGCGTTCTGCCCGGCCCATTCGCCATTGACCGAGTTGTAGGACGTCATGATGCCGTCGACGCCCTCCTCGACCACGCGCCGGAAGTGCGGCAGGAACGCCTCGTGCAGCGTCTCGTCGGACGCCCGCACGTCGACCGTGAAACGCGCGTTCTCCATGCTGTTGAGCGCGTAGTGCTTGGCCACCGCCATCGCGTTGCGGTGCACGCCGCGCACCAGGGCCGCCCCGAATTCGCCGAGCAGGAGCGGGTCCTCGCCGTACGTCTCCTGAATCCGGCCCCAGGCCGGGTGCCGCGGCAGATTGATGCAGACGCCGCCGAAGAAGTTGGCGCCCTGGGCGCGCATTTCCCGGCCGATCGCCAGGCCGACCCGCTCCTCGAGGGTGACGTCCCAGGTCGCGCCGCGCGCCATCGAGACCGGGAACGCCGTCGACTGGCCCATCACCACGCCGCGCGGCCCGTCGCTGAACCGCAGCCCGGGGATGCCGAGCCGGTCGACCGCGCCCATCAGGATCGGCCGCAGGTTGTAGCCGGCCGACATCTCGGCCAGACCGGGCCAGAAGTCGTCGTCGCCGTCGAGCAGCCAGAGCTTCTCCTCCGGCGTGAGCTCGGCGAGCAGGGCCTCAGCCTCTTTGCCGGGGTCGGCGCCCGCGCGCACCCGGGCCAGAGCGTCCGCGAAAGGCATGGCGACCGTCCTTACTTACAGTGGTGTAGGTAGCGGCTTCACCCTACGATCACTTCCCGGGCGCGGCAAGGAGGTCGGCATGAGCGGCAGAAGAGTTCGGCTGACCGCCGGTGCGCGGCGCGCCCAGCTGGTCGACGAGGCCACCGCCCTGATCGCCCGCAACGGCTACCACCGCTTCTCGATCAGCGCGCTCGCCGCCGCGACCGGGCTGACCCGGGCCGGGGTGCTCCACCACGTCGGCTCCAAGGAACAGCTGCTCCTCGACGTGCTGGCCGGCCGCGACGAGCGCGACGACGCGGCCATGCGCCGCTTCCGGGACCGCGACCCGCGCCCCGGCGCTCGCGAGCTCCTCGACGACGTGGTCCGCCGCAACCTGGCCCAGCCCGAGATCGTCCGGCTCTACACCGTGCTCGCCGCCGAGGCCCTCGACCCGTCCCACCCCGCGCACGACTACTTCGCCCGGCGCCTGCGCTCCGGGATGGCCGACATGGGCGCCCTGCTCGACGGCTTCGACCGGCCGGCGGCCCAGGTCGCGGTCGAGATCTACGCCTTCATGGACGGCATCCAGCTCAACTGGCTGCGCGACCCCACCCTCGACATGTGGCAGCTCTGGACCGGCTTCGCCGACGCCCTCTTCGCGACTCGTTTAAACGTTTAGTTGAAAACAGTCTGTTGAGCTGACATGCTGGGCCGCATGTCCGATCTCTTCACCCGGCCCGACTCGGGGGCCCAGCGCGCCGAGCGCACCTTTCAAGCTCTGACGCACCTCGTCGATCGGCACGCCGGCCGCCCGGAGCGGCGCGCGCGCCAGGTTCATCCGCTCATGCCGGACCCGCACGAGGTGGTTCGGCTCGTGGCCGGGCTGGCGGGCGGCACGATCGTCACGGAGGACGGCGAGGAGGCCGTCGACCGCGACGACCTCGTCGCGGCGTTGACTCTTCTGCCGAACGTCCGGGCCGACCTCGACTCGACCGAGCTGCACCTGTTGAAGACCGCCCGGAACCGCGGCATGACCTGGCAGGAGATCGCGTTCAGCCTCGGCCTCAACACTCCCCAGGCGGCCCGGCAGCGATTCGAGCGGTTGGAGTCGCGATCCGAGACCGGTGATTAGCGCCCGTCCGGCCGTTGCCGCCGCCTCACCGAGACCATAGGTTCGGGGTATGTCGCCGCTGGTGGCTGGGTTTCGGCTGGATGAGGCGGTCGCCGACGTGTTCGGGGATCTGCGGCTGGCGGCCGTCCTCAAGCGGCTGCTCGGGCACACGCGGCGGCTGACCGGGTCGGTGGCCGGCAGCGTCTCGCTCGTCGACCCCGACCACGGCAGCTATGTCAAGGTCGCCGAATACGGCGACTTCTGCCGCCTCGGCGACTCGTTCCCGCTCGACGAGGGGGCGACCGGGCAGGCGTACGGCGAGCGGCAGCCGGTGGTGATCGCCGACTACGGGCGGATGCGGACCAATCACCTCCACGGCCGGCATCCGGGGCGTAAGGGGCCGGCCGCGGCCGTGCCGATCTGGTGGCGCGGCGACGTCATCGCGGTCAACGTCGCGTTCACCGGGAAGGGCGGGCGCTTCTCGGCCCGCGAGGTCGACGACCTCGAGGCGCTGACGCAGACCGCCGCGGCGGCGATCATCCAGTCGGGGCGGCGGGAGGCGTCGCCGGCCGGGGAGATCCGGCGGCGGTTCGGCGGCGTGGTCACCGAGGCCGGGCTGGTGCGGCCGGTCTCACCCGAGCTGGCCCGGGCGGCGGCCGACCTGGTGGCGGCGGCCGCGCGGCGACGGCCGCATCCGCGCCTGCACGTGGCGATCGTCTATCGGCCGCAGGGCCTGCGGGTGCTGGTGCAGGACGAGAGCACCGGCCTTCCGGCCGGCGAGCCCGACCCCCTGGGCATGGGCACGACGACCTGGGAGGAGCTTCTGCGCCACGCCGGCGGCGGCGTCACGGTTCAGGAGGTACGCGGGTGGGGCGTGCTCGTCCGGGCCGACCTTCCGTATTCGATCGGCGCCGACGTGATCGCGCCCGGAACCGCCGAGGACGACCCGCCGGACACGCGCTCAGGGGCGGGACGCTCAGCCGAAACGGGCGGCCCCGTCGCGTACGGGAACAAGGCGGGACCCCTCACGCCGAGAGAAACCGAGGTCCTGGCCCTTCTTCGCGAAGGTCTTACCGACCGGGCGATCGCCGCCCGCCTGGTTTTGTCGGCCAAGACCGTCGAGAAGCACGTCGGGGCGATCATGCGCAAGACGAACACGACGAATCGGACCGCCGCGGTGATGGCCGTGCTGCGCAACGAGTGGTAACCCGGGGGATTTTCCCCATACCGGTTCGCGATCGGGGTGGCTTCACTGAGGAGCATGCCTGTCGTCGCGATGAAGGAGATCCTCGACCGGGCGCTGGCCGAGCGCTACGGCGTGGCCGCCTTCAACATCATCAATGACCTGTCGATCGAGGCCGTGCTGGCGGCCGCGGTGCGGGAGCGGGCGCCGGTCATTCTGCAGACCTCGGTCAAGACCGTGCGTCAGTACGGCCGGGCGCAGCTGTTCGGGATCTTCCAGGCTCTGGTCACAGACGTCGATGTTCCGGTCACTCTGCATTTGGACCATTGCCCGGACAGGACGGTCATATCCGACTGCCTGGCCGGTGGTTGGAACTCCGTCCTTTTCGACGCCCACGAACTCGACGTCGCCGAAAACCGGCGGCAGACCGCCGAGGTCGTCGCCGAGGCCCGCAAGACGGGCGGCCACGTCGAGGGTGAGATCGAGGGCATTCAGGGCGTCGAGGACGACCTCGGCTCGGATGACGCCTCACAGATCCAGAGCCTGGAAACGGCGGTCGACTTCATCACGGCGACCGGCGTCGACTGTTTCGCGCCGGCGATCGGCAACGCGCACGGGCAATACAAACAGGCCCCGACCCTCAACGCCCAGCGCGTCACCGACCTGGTCGAGGCGACCGGCATCCCGATGGCCCTGCACGGCGGAACCGGGTTGTCGGACGAGCAGTTCACCGACCTGATCGCGCGCGGCTGCGCCAAGGTGAACATCTCGACCGCGCTGAAGGAGACCTTCATGAAGTCGGGGCTGGAATTCCTGCGCGAGACGGCCGAGAAAGGCAAGTGGGATCCGCCGTCGCTGTTCCGGCATCAGCGCGACGCGGTGGTCGAGATGGCCACGAGGCACATCCGGCTGTTCGGCGGTTCGGGGCGAGCCTGGTGACCGCGCTGATCTTCGACTGCGACGGGGTGCTGGCCGACACCGAACGGTATGGCCATCTGCCCGCGTTCAACGCGACCTTTGCCCAGTTCGGATTGAACGTCCACTGGAGCGAAGAGGAATACGGCGAGAAGCTGAAGATCGGCGGCGGTAAAGAGCGGATGGCCAGCCTGTTCGACGATCCGTCCTTCGCCGCCGCGCACCGTAGGGACGATCTGGCCCTCTGGCACCGGACCAAGACCGCGATCTTCCAGCAACTGGTCGGTGACCTCCCGCCTCGACCGGGCATCGCCCGGATCATCGGCGAGGCCCTCGACCAGGGATGGACGGTCGCGGTCGCGTCGACCTCGGCCGAGCCTTCCGTACGCGCGGTGCTCCAGCACGCCGTCGGCCCGCGGATCGCCGAACGGGTGCCGGTCTTCGCCGGTGACATCGTGCCGGCCAAGAAACCGGATCCGGCGATCTACGAGCTGACCGCCTCCCGGCTCGGGCTGGACAAAGCGGACACGCTCGTGATCGAGGACTCCCGGAACGGCCTCCTCGCCGCGACCCGGGCCGGGCTGCGCTGCCTGGTCACGGTCAACGGCTACACCGAGGACGAGGACTTCACCGAGGCGGTCCTGGTCGTCCCGGAGCTCGGCGACCCGGGCCGGCCCCCGGTCGAGGTGCTGGCCAACCGCGGTCCGGCACGGCCGGGCGCCTACCTGACGCTCGACGACCTGCGCGCGTGTTTGAGAGACGGAGACGGGCGATGACCGATCTGGAACAGACCGAATTCGTGGTGCGGACCATCGCCGAGACCGCGATCGAGAACGAGAAGTACTTCGGGGACCTCGACTCGGTGGTCGGCGACGGCGACTTCGGCTATTCGCTGGCCCGCGGTTTCGAGAAGCTGCTGGAAGGGTGGGACGGGCTGGATCGTACGGACGCCGGCACCTTCCTGAAGCGCAGCGGAATGGTGATCGCCTCCCGGATCGGCGGCACTTCCGGCCCCCTGTGGGGGACGGCGTTCCTGCGGGCGGGGAGCGCGGCCGGCTCGGGTGTCGTGGCGATGTTGCAGGCGGCGATCGAGGGCATCAAGGCGCGCGGCCAGTCCGACGTCGGCGACAAGACGCTGCTCGACGCCCTGGTGCCGTTCACCCTCGCTCTTTCGGCCTCGCTCGAAGCAGGTTCGAGCGGCGGCGAGGCACTGGCGGCGGCCACTGCGGCGGCCCGGAAGGCGGCCGACGCGACGGCCGGGATGGTGGCTAAGCGGGGACGCGCGGCGTACACCGGCGAACGGAGCCGGGGTTCGGTCGACGCGGGCGCGACGGCGGTGGCGGTCATCGCCGAACGGATCAGCGAGACCTGGCAGAAGTAGGGAGCACCGGCGTGAAAAAGTTCATCAACGATCCGAAACGGTACGTGCCCGAGATGCTCGAGGGGATCGCCCTCGCCAACCCGGACACCCTGCGCTACGTCCCCGACTACAACCTGATCATGCGGGCCGACGCGCCCCGCGCCGACAAGGTGTCGATCATTCAGGGCTCGGGCTCCGGGCACGAGCCGGCCCACGTGATGGCGGTCGGCAAGGGCATGCTCGACGCGGCCTGCCCGGGCGACGTGTTCGCCGCTCCCCCGATGGACTACGTGTACGAGACGGCCAAGCTGCTCAACTCGCCCAAGGGCGTACTGCTGCTGGTCAACAACTACACGGGCGACCGCATGGCGTTCGACATGGGCAAGGAGATGGCCGAGGCCGACGGCGTACGCGCCGAGATCCTCACGATCAACGACGACGTGGCGGTGCAGGACTCGACGTACACGGTCGGCCGTCGCGGCGTGGCCGGCAACTTCTTCGTCATCAAGGCCGTCGGGGCCGCCTCCGAGCAGGGCGCCGACCTCGACGAGCTGCTGCGCATCGGCAACAAGGTCAACGACGTCACCCGTACGCTCGGCGTCGCGCTGACCGCCTGCACTCCCCCGGCCAAGGGCTCCCCCCTGTTCGAACTGGGCGCCGACGAGATCGAGTTCGGCGTCGGCATTCACGGCGAGCCGGGCCGCGAACGCCGCAAAATCAAGGAAGCCGACGCGATCGTCGACGACATGCTCGAGGCGGTCGTCACCGACCTGCCCTACAACAGCGGCGACCGCGTCGCCCTGATGATCAACGGCCTCGGCGGCACGCCGGTCAGCGAGCTCTACATCGTCTACCGGCGCGCCCACCAGCGCCTGGCCGAGCGCGGCATCACGGTCGGCCGCAGCTACGTCAACGAGTACTGCACGTCGCTCGACATGGCCGGCGCGTCACTCACCCTCACCCGCCTGGACGACGAGATCGAAGGCCTGCTGGCCGCCCCGGCCGAGAGCGCCATCCACATCTTCTGACCGCGAACGTCCGGTCGCCGGCCGGGCACCCGGCCCTGCTGATCGAGCGCCGGGCGCCCGGCGGCGGCGCCGCGGCCCGGAACCGGACCGACGCCGGCCCAGCCCCGGGGAGAAACGCGATGCGACCCGGTCGCCCCGGTAACCGTCATCTCATCCCGGGGCTCAGCGCCGCGGCTTGAACCGGCGGACCTCCTGGGGCCAGCCGCACGCTTCGGCGATCTTGCCGGCCCACATCCTGGCCGCCTCCTCGTCCGGCACGTCCACGATGGTCAGCCCGCCCAGGAACTCCTTGCTCTCGACGTACGGCCCGTCGGTGAACAGCACCGTGCCGCCCGTCGCGTCAGCGCTGAAGACCGGGCCGTCCTCTTCCTCCAGGCCCCCGTTGAAGACGTGCACCCCGGCGGCCTTGATCTCCTCAACGACCGCCCGGGCGAGCGGCCCGCGTCCGCGGAACCACTCCTCGGTGTGGTCACCCACCCACTGCTGGTTGAAGTAGATGAGGTACTCGGGCATGGTCACTCCCTCTGCTCGGCCGGACCCGGTGTCCGCCTCCACCTACGCTACGAACGGCGCCCGCCCGATCCGACACCCAGCCCGGAATTTCCTGAGCCGGCGTGGCGGGTGCTCAACGCCGACGAGCCGCGGGTCACCGGGATGGCCCCGCGCACTACTTCCGAGAAGTCCGACCGAATCGACTACCCGGCCCGTGAGGATGATCAGGCACTTCACGCCGTGCTGGTCAACGCCGAGCCGGTGCTCCGCGAGCCGCTGGCAGCGCTGACGACAGCGCGGCTGCTGCGCGCGTGCATCGAGCTGGATCCGGCTGTTCGAGCTGCGTGGGGTCGGTGTCGACAGCGCCGCCACGTTCTTGATCGTCGCGGGCGACAACCCGCATAGGTTGGCCAGCGAGGGATCCTTCGCCGCCTTATGCGGCCTCGGCCCGGTCGCGGCATCCTCCGGCAGGACAAGCAGGCACCGGCTCAACCGTGGTGGCAACCGCCACGCGAACCCCGCCCTGTTCAGAGCCGTGCTGGCCAGCCTGCGCCGGGATCTACGCACCCGTGTCTATCTCCACCGGCGCACCACTGAGGGACTGTCGAGGTCGTCACGCCGACGCCAGCACCTCTCTCTGCCCTTTACATCCATAGGGGCATCGCGAATGGCAGCCACGGCCGGTGCCGTGCCTGTCGCCTCAGCGGATCAGGGGAGGGAGGTCTTTCAGTGACGCGATGACGCCGGCCGTCGGCGGGCCGGCGCGGTTGAGGGTGACGCCGTGGTAGCCCAGGTCGCGGGCGGCGGCCACCAGCTCCGGGTCGTCGTCGATGAACAGGCATTCGCGGGGTCGCCGGGCACGTCCGGAAACAGCGAGACGGCCGGGCCGGCGGCCGGCGCCTCCAACGCGTGCAGCAGCTCCGGGACGGGATCGTCGACGCCCATCGCGGCCAGGACCGCCCGATGGTAGGCGGCCCGCGGAGCGGTGCCGGGCCAGCCGTCGAGCGGCCGCCGACCGGCCGGATCAGCACGCCGCCGGCGTCGAACAGGACACCTCGCATCAGGCCGGGGTCAGCGTGTCGTAATCGACCGGTGGGCCGTTCGACGACCAGCGGGCGCCGGTGACGACGCCCTTGCGGGTGCGGGCGCCCGGGGGCAGCCCGTTGTAGGGCTCGACCAGCAGCGCGTCGAGGATCTGGCGGACGCCGGGGAGGGAGCCGCGGAGGCTGGTCGAGCGGAGCTCGCGGTTCAGCTGCCGGGCCGCGTCGCGGACCGGGGAGTCGGGGCTGGCCTCGCCGGCGGTCAGGGCCGCCTCGACCCGGGGCCACAGGCGCCAGCTGTCGAGCTCGAGCAGGAGCCGGGCGGCCCGGTCGAGCGCGGCGCAGGCGATGTCGACCGCCGACTCCTCGCCCAGCTCGGCGGCCCACGCCAACTCGTCGGGGCCCGGAAGCAGGCCGGGCGTTTCATGACTCACCACCGCGTACAGCATCGAGAGCGCCGCCTCGCGGCCGGCACCGAAATAGAAGTTGCCGGCCGGCGTGCGCAGCGGCGGGAACCGCCGCGTCAGGTGCGCGGCGCGGCCGAGCGGGAGGTCGCCCGCCTGCCGCGCGTCGCTCACCCGGGAGAGGTACGACCGGTGTTCGCGCGCAGCGAACATCCATGCTCGATGCTCGTCGTCGCCGACCGGGAAACGCTTGGCCGTCGGGCCGCTGAGCAGGCGCGCGGCGACCGAATAGGGCACGCCCCGCTCGGTCGCGTAGGCCCGGATCGCACGGCGGCGGGCCCGGTCGGATGCGGATCGGTGGCTGCGGGTTCCGGTCATCGTGTCCTCCCTCCGCTCATCGTAGGGCGAACCGTTGTACGGTGAGGGGGCAGCAGCGCCTGCACGAGCGTTGCGGGATCCCCCACGCGGGTTCCGCTCTCACGCCAAGAGGCTCCGACTCAGCGCATTCGTCTTCTCCTGTCCGCTTGCGTTCGACGGCGGGGTGCGTGGGGCTTCGCGACGAGGGCGTGAGTGTGATGTTCGAGCGGTTCACCGACCGGGCCCGCCGGGTTGTGGTCCTGGCCCAGGATGAGGCCCGGATGCTCAACCACAACTACATCGGCACCGAGCATCTGCTGCTCGGGCTGCTCAGCGAGGGTGAGGGTGCCGCGGCCCAGGCGCTGAAGGGCCTGGGTGTCTCTCTCCAAGACATCCGGCGGCGGGTCGACCGGGGCGAGGCGGAGCCGGGCGGGCACATCCCGTTCACCCCGCGGGCCAAGAAGGTGCTCGAGCTGGCGCTGCGCGAGGCGCTGCAGCTGGGGCACAACTACATCGGCACCGAGCACATCCTGCTCGGGCTGGTGCGGGAGGGCGACGGGGTCGCGGCCCGCCTGCTGGGTGCCGATCTCGGCCAGGTGCGCCAGCGGGTGCTCGAGCTGCTGGCCGAGCCCAGCGAGAAACCGGCGGAGACGTCCCGGTTGTCACCGGTGCTCGATCAGTACGGCCACGATCTGACCGCCGACGCCCGTACCGGAAAGCTCGACCCGGTGATCAACCGGGAGCCGGAGATCGAGCAGGTGATGCGCACTCTGTCCCGCCGGATGAAGAACAACCCGATCCTGATCGGCGAGCCCGGCGTCGGCAAGACGGCCGTGGTCGAGGGCCTGGCCCACGCGATCGTGGCCGGCACCGTGCCGGAGACCTTGCGGGACAAGCACATCTTCAGCCTCGACATGGCGTCGATGGTCGCCGGATCCCGTTACCGCGGCGACTTCGAGGAGCGTCTCAAGAAGGTGCTCAAGGAGATCGGCACCCGCGGCGACATCATCCTGTTCATCGACGAGATCCACACGCTGGTCGGGGCGGGTGCGGCCGAGGGCGCGATCGACGCCGCGTCGATCCTCAAGCCGATGCTGGCCCGCGGCGAGCTGCAGACGATCGGCGCGACGACGCTCGACGAGTACAAGAAGGTCTTCGAGAAGGACAAGGCGCTCGACCGCCGCTTCCACCCGGTCCCGGTCGGCGAGCCGTCGCTCGCCCACACGATCGAGATCCTGAAGGGCCTCCGGGACCTCTTCGAGGCCCACCACCGGGTGACGATCACCGACCGGGCGCTGGTCGCCGCGGCGACGCTGGCCGACCGGTACGTCGCGGACCGGTTCCTGCCCGACAAGGCGATCGACCTGATCGACGAGGCCGGCGCGCGGGTGTGCCTCCGCCGGTTGAACGCGTCGCCGGACGAGCGGATCGCCGTGCTGCGCCGGGAAAAGGAGGCGGCGATCGACGCGCAGGACTTCGAGCGGGCCGCCCAGCTGCGCGACCAGGAGAAGCAGCTGCCGGCCCGGGTCGGTGAAGCCCCGTTCGAGGAGGTCGACGAGGAGCAGATCGCGTCGGTGCTGGCCAGTTGGACCGGCATCCCGGTCTACAAGCTGACCGAGGAGGAGACCGCCCGCCTGCTGCACATGGAGGAGGAGTTGCACAAGCGGGTGGTGGGCCAGGAGGACGCGGTGGCCGCGGTGTCGAGGGCGATCCGCCGCACCCGGGCCGGCATCAAGGACCCGAAGCGGCCGTCGGGGTCGTTCATCTTCGCCGGCACGTCGGGCATCGGGAAGAGCGAGCTCGCGAAGACGCTGGCCTCGTTCCTGTTCGGATCCGAGGACGCGCTGATCCAGCTCGACATGTCGGAGTTCCACGACCACGCGACGGTGTCGCGCCTGGTCGGTGCCCCGCCCGGCTATGTGGGCCACGACGAGGGCGGGCAGCTGACCGAGAAGGTGCGCCGCAAGCCGTTCAGCGTGGTGCTGTTCGACGAGATCGAGAAGGCCCACCCGGACGTCTTCAACACCCTGCTGCAGATCCTGGAGGACGGCCGCCTGACCGACGGCCAGGGCCGCGTCGTCGACTTCAAGAACACCGTGATCATCCTGACGACCAACCTGGGGACCGGCGGCGCGGCCTCGGTCGGCTTCGGGTCGGCCTCGGTCTCCGGGCCCGACCCGGCCCGCATCAGCGAGGAGTTGAAGAAGCACTTCCGCCCGGAGTTCCTCAACCGCATCGACGACACGATCGTCTTCCACCCGCTGCGGCAAAACGAGATCCTCGAGATCGTCGACATCTTCACCGCCCGCATCGAGACCCAGCTCAAGAACAAGGACATGGGCCTCGAGCTGACGGCGAACGCCAAGGACTACCTGGCGAGGAAGGGGTTCGACCCGGTGCTGGGGGCCCGGCCGCTGCGCCGCACCATCCAGCGCGAGCTCGAAGACACCCTCTCCGAGCAGATCCTCTTCAACGAGCTGCGCCCCGGCCAGACCGTCGTCGTCGACTCCGACGGCGAACGGCTGACCTTCCGCAGCGCCGACCTGACCCCGGCCTGACTCAGCCGACGTCCGGCCCGGCATATTGAGCATCCCGGAACAATTCGTAGGTGCTGTCGGGCGCCGGGATCTGATCCCCGGCGGCCGGCGGCTCCGGCCGCGCCGTGCTGCCGTAACCGGTGTAGGCGACGTGGTAAGTCGTCGCGGCGAACTTCCCACCGGCCGGAACCTGGACGGAGAGCGACGACAATCGCCCCGCCCCGTCGAGCACCGCGGTGAACGGGACCGCCCGGGCCCCGCTGCCCAGCGCGGCGAAATGGTCCCGCCCGAGGAAGGTGGCGCCGGTCATCGAGGTCATGTCGGTCGTGCCGGAGATCTGGCCCGGCCCGGCCGCCCGAACGTTCTGGGCGTAGACGAAGACCTGCGTGACGAGGCCCGGGTCGTTCTCCTGGCCGAAGTCGAAGGGTCCACCGCCGTTGAGCCTCAGGGCCTTGTCGTAGTTCAGAGTCAGCCACTGTTTCGGCAGCGTGTGTCCCTTCCGCGGCTTCTTGTAGGCCAGCTTCACCCAGGCCTTCCGATCCAGCACGAGGAGGTCGATGTCGAGCGAGTAGCCGGCCGCCGGATAGTCGTTGACCATGTCGAACTCGCCCGCGTTGTGACGCCCGTCGATGACGCCGGTCATCTCGTCATCGCCACCCGAGACGGCGAAGTGGAACGGCACCGACGACCGCTGCGGAATCGACGCGATCAGGGCCGCCTGGGACGGCTTCCCGGTGGCCGGAGCGGTGGCCGGGGCGGTGTTCGGGGCGGCGGCCGGCCCGCTTGACGCGGCGTGACACCCGGCCGGGGTGAGGAGCAGGGCCGCCGCCGCGAGCGAAGGACGAATATTCACCGTTGGATCGCCTCTCGGATCACTGAAGAGATCAAGATGCTACGGCCCCGGTCATCCCCCCGGTGACCGCGCACACACCCGGGTCTTCCCGGTGACGCCGCTCCTTCGCCCGGGTCGCGACCTAGCTTGGTCGCCATGTCCGATGTAGTCGCCATGTCTGATGTCACCGTCGTGCTGGTGCACGGCGCCTTCGCCGAGTCGGCCAGCTGGTCCGGCGTGATCCCGCTCCTGCAGGCGGCCGGCCACCGGGTGGTCGCCGCCGCCAACGGGCTGCGCAGCCTCGATGGCGACGCCGCCGCGGTGTCCGGTGTGGTCTCGTCGATCGACGGTCCGGTCGTGCTGGCCGGCCACTCCTACGGCGGGTCGGTCATCACCAACGCCGCGCGCGGCCACGACAACGTGCGGGCGCTGGTCTACATCGCCGCGTTCGCCCCAGCCGACGGTGAAAGCGTCGGCGACGTGCAGGGTGCGGACTCGGGGAGCACCCTCGGCGAGACCCTCGCGCCGGTGCCGCTGGCCGACGGGACCACCGATCTCTACATCCGGCCCGACCGGTTCCACGAGCAGTTCGCGGCCGACCTCTCCGGGGAGCAGGCCGCGCTGATGGCCGCGACTCAGCGGCCGGCCCGCGACGTCGTGCTCACCGACAGGTCGGGAGCGCCGGCCTGGCTGACCGTACCGTCGTGGTTCCTGCTCGCCGGGTCGGACCGCAACATCCCGGTCGAGGTGCAGCGCTTCATGGCCGAACGGGCCGGCGCGAAGCAGATCGTCGAGGTCGACGGCGCCTCGCACGCGATCCCGGTCGCCCACCCGGACAAGGTCGCCGAGCTGATCCTGGCCGCGGTCGCGGCGCAAGTGCCGTAACGGCGAGCGGGACGACGCGTACGGCCGGACGGTCAGCGAACGGTGAGCCGCAGGACGCAGGCCCCGGCCCGCCAGGCCCGGCGCAGGTCGGCCGGGTCCGGGTCGCCGTGCTCGTCCAAGCCGATCCGGTTGAAGCGGGCGAAGCTGCGGTTGTCGCGCGCGATGACGGCGTAGTCGGCCACCACCGCTTCCTCGTCGGTGTGGACGCGGACGTCGGCCGTGCGCAGCCGGCCCAGGTAGCGGACCTGCACCGGCTCACCGGTCCGCAGGTTGCGGGCCCAGCGGAACGCCGTCCCGACCAGCAGCACGCCCTCGTGACGGGTGTAGGCGACCGGAACGGCGTAACGCTTGCCGGACCGGCGGCCCACCGCGTAGATCGTGACCAGGCGCCGGCCGATGCCGCGGGAGAGGACCGGTGTCCGCAGGAGCCCGCGGACGAGGCGGTTGGCCACGCCCTGCAGAAACATCGGCCGCGGCCGCCCGTCCGGTTCGGGACCGTTGTCCATGCGGTGACTGTGCACCGGCCGGGCGGCC
>NZ_JBFBAD010000119.1:0-30352 GCF_040682075.1 Actinoplanes sp. NPDC051411
GGACAGGCACGGAAATGTGCCTGTCCCGGCCGTCGCTTTTTGCCGGTCAGGCTGCACCCGTAGTGCGACCGGTCGGATCTCATCAGCAACCGTCAAGTCGCCGAAATATGAAGTGAAAGCGGGCCACGGACGGCCCACCAGTCAGGACCACACCACCACCCAAGGACGGATGTTAGTGATCCTCGTAACCCGCATCAACGGTGCCGTGTTCGCCCTGAATCCGGACCTGGTCGAGCGCGCGGACTGCACGCCCGACACGGTCATCACGCTGGTGGACGGCACTAAGTACGTCATCGCCGAATCTGTGCCCGAGTTCATCGACACGGTGCGTCTCTACCGCGCCTCGCTGATTTCGCAGGCGAGCCGCATGGAGTCCGAGCCGATCGCCATTGCCCAGTCGTCAGACGACGACCACGACGCCAAGGTGCTCCAGCTGCACCGGAAGGAACGCTGATGGACATCTCCACCATCGTTGGTGTTGTCGCCGCCCTGGCGATCGTCTTCACCGTCCAGATCCTCGAGGGTGGCTCGCCGTCCTCCATCCTGCTCATCCCGTCGATCCTGCTGGTGTTCGGTGGCGCCTTCGCCGCCGGCATGGCGGGCGGTGTGCTGAAGGACGCGACCGGCATCGGCTCGCAGCTCGGCAAGGCCTTCCTGGCCAAGGTCACGCCGCCGAACGAGCTGGTCGACTCGATCGTCAAGCTGGCCGAGCGGGCGCGCCGCGAGGGCCTGCTGGCCCTCGAGGACGCGGTCAAGACCGTCGACCACGCCTTCCTCAAGCGGGGACTGCAGCTGGCGATCGACGGCACCGACCCGGAGGAGCTGAACGACATCCTCCACGCCGAGGTCGCGGCCAAGAAGAAGGCCGACAAGGCCGGCGCGAAGCTCTTCGAGAACATGGGCGGCTACGCCCCGACGATCGGCATCATCGGTACGGTCATGGGCCTCGTCCACGTGCTGGCGAACCTCGACAAGCCGGCCGGTCTCGGCGAGGCCATCTCGGCCGCGTTCGTCGCGACCCTCTGGGGCGTGCTGAGCGCGAACATCATCTGGCTGCCGATCGGCGCCCGGCTGAACCGCCTCAGCGCGATCGAGGCGGAGGAGATGGAGCTCGTCATCGACGGCGTGCTCGCGATCCAGGCCGGCTCGAACCCGCGTCTGGTCGCCCAGAAGCTCCGCAGCCTGCTCCCGCCGGACGCGGCCAAGAAGGCCGAGGCCGCGGCGAGCACCAAGAAGGCGGCGTAACCGATGAGTTCAGGTGGCAAGCGCAAAAGGGGCGGTCACGAAGAGCACGAGGAGCACGTCAATCACGAGCGCTGGCTCGTGTCGTACGCCGACATGCTCACTCTGCTGTTCGTTCTGTTCGTGGTGCTGTTCTCGATGAGTGACATCAACCAGAAGAAGTTCGCGCAGCTCGCGGCCGGCCTCCAGGAGGGGTTCGGAGCGCAGAGCGCGGCCTTCACCAGCCGGGGCGGTGCCATGGACGGCAGCGGCAACAACTCCGAGATCGTGGAGATCGACCCGGGTGCCAACCCGGGTAACGGCACCACCGGCACCGAGCACATGACGGCGCAGCAGCAGCAGGCGGTGCAGGCGGCGCTGAAGGCGCAGGACCGCTCGCAGTCGTCGAAGAACGCGTCGGCGGCGGCCAAGGAAGCCGAGAACCTGAAGAAGATCGAGAACAAGATCTCCGACGCGCTGGCGAAGGAGAAGCTGCTCGGCTCGGTCAAGTTCACGGTCGACCGGCGCGGCCTGGTGGTCACCATCGTGACCAACGAGGTGGTCTTCGACGGCAACCGGGCCGACCTGCAGCCCGGTGGCGAGAAGATCCTGAACGCGATCGCGCCGACGCTGGCGAAGCTGCCCAACAACGTCGAGGTCGACGGCAACACCAACCAGCTCAAGGCGCAGACCACCTACTACCCGAGCGGCTGGGAGCTGTCGGCCGCGCGGGCCTCGACCACGGTCCGCTACCTGGTCGGGCACGGCATGGCCAAGAACCGGATGAGCGCGGTCGGCTTCTCCGACACCAAGCCGCTGATCGACCCGAGCGACCCGCGCTCGGTCACCATGAACCGCCGGGTGGACGTCGTCGTCCTCACCACGCTTCCGGCCGACCAGGCGGCGCTGCTGCCGGCCGCGGCCGGCGCCGACGCGAAGCTGCACTCCGGCCAGACCACGGCCCAGGCCGACGCGGTCGCCAAGGCGACTCAGCAGGCCGACAGCGCTGCCGATACGACCACCGACGGCACCGACGCCCCGGACGCGACCGACACGACCACCACCACCACGACCACTGACTGACCGAGGGGAGACTCTGATGGCGGACGAGAAGGAAGCCGCGGCCGAAGCGCCGAAGAAGTCCAACAAGATGCTGATCATCATCATCGCCGCAGTGGTCCTGCTGGGCGGCGGCGGTGGGGCGTTCTTCATGATGAAGGGCAGCGGCAGCAAGGCCGAGGCGGCGCCGAAGAAGGGCGTCGTCACCGCGATCGACAGCGCGATCACGATCAACTTGGACAGCGGGCACTACCTGAAGCTGGGCTTCTCGCTCCAGCAGACCTCGGACGCCGGCACCGAGGTGGTCGACACCAGCGAGGCGCTCAACCTCGCGATCGACGAGTACACCGGCAAGACGGTGGCCGAGCTCTCGACCGAGAAGGGCCGCGAGGAGGCCAAGGCCGACCTGCTCAAGCAGATCATCAAGGCCTACACGACGGACGGCAAGAAAGAGGTCATGGACATCTACTTCACGTCGTTCGTGACTCAGTAAGGCGTACCGAAAAGGGCGGGCTCACCCGGTGAGCCCGCCCTTTCGTCGCATGGCGTCGATAAATCGGACAAAACCGGCTCGGCGGCTCAGCGGTTGCGGAAGTGAGCCGATGAGGACGACGTGACCAGTTCGTCCTCCGCGGTCTCGCCCGCACGCTCCCCCGGGAAGATGTCACGTCGCGGCCGTGGCGAGGGGCCGACGACGTACGACTTCCGCCGGCCGATCAAGCTCTCCCGAGAGCATGTCCGCACGATGCAGATCGCCTTCGAGACGTACGCGCGAAGCTGCGGCACCCTGCTCACCACCCGGCTACGGGTGGTCTCGAGCGTCACGCTCGCCTCGATCGAGCAGCTCAACTACGACGAGTACGTCGCCTCCCTGGCCAACCCCACGGTGATCGCCGTGGTGTCGCTCGAACCGCTGCCCGGCTCGGTGCTCATGGAGATGTCGTCGAGCGCCGTCATGACCGCTATCGACCATATGCTCGGCGGCCCCGGCGGCCCCCAGCCGGAGCGACCGCTGACCGAGGTCGAGATGCCGCTGCTGCGCGGCCTGCTCGAGCGGATGCTGGGCGAACTGCGCTACGGCTTCGAGACCCTGGTCGACATCCAGCCGCAGCTCAAAGAGATCGAGTACAACGCGCAGTTCCTCCGCGCGCACCAGCCGGGCGACGCCTGCGTGGTCGCGACCTTCGACATGAAGATCGGCGTCGAGGAGTGCGTGGCCAGCATCTGCCTGCCGTTCAACACGATCCTGCCGGTGCTCTCGCGCACCGAGGCGGTGGTGCTCAGCGCGGCCGAGCGGGCGAGCCGGGATCAGGCGCTGCGCAACCTGACCGACGGTCTTTCCGCGGCTCCGATCGACGTGGCGGTCCGATTCCAGCCCATTCGGATGCGGACCGATGACATCGTGGACCTGCGTCCCGGCGACGTCGTCCCGCTCGGGCACGCGACGAGCCGGCCGCTCGAGGTGACGGTCAACGAGACCGTTTTCGCCCACGCAGTACCCGGTAATCAGGGGGCCCGCCTCGCGTGCCTCGTGGTGCCGTCGCCCAAGGAGACATCGCCCAAGGAGTCTGGCCGCCGATGACCGCGCCCACCATCACCGCGCCACAGCTCGCGCTTGCCCGCACCGCCGCCGAGGCCGCGCTCGCCGTCCTGCCCACCAGCCGTACGCTGGCCGCCGCCGAACCCGTGATGGCCGGCGCGGACCTCCTGACCGAGGGCCAGGCGGTCACCGCGAAGTTCAGTGGCGCGGCGACCGGCGAGGTCGTGGTGGTGGTCGGCCAGGACCTGGCGGACGCCCTCAAGGAGAGCCCACTCGGCGAGCTCGACCTGACCGCGGCGGTGCGGCCGGCCCTCGAGGCGGCGGCCCGGGCGTTCGGGCCGGTGGTGCTCGACCCGGGCGTGGTCATGGAGCCGGGGGTGGCGCTGAGCGCACTCGCGGCCAAGGACGACGCGGTGGCGGTGCCGCTGGTCGAGGGCGAGCAGGTGCACGCCGTCCTGGCGCTGGCGCTCACCCCGTGGCCGAGCGACGAGGCGCTGCCCGGCCCCGGCAACCTGGCCCCCCGCGAGGCGGAACGGGTGCCGGTGCGCGGCGGGCTCGACATGCTGCACGACGTCGAGATGGAGGTCTCGGCCGAGCTCGGCCGCACCCGGATGAGCGTGCGCGAGCTGCTGTCGCTGAGCCCCGGCGCGATCGTCGAGCTCGACCGGGCCGCCGGCAGCCCGGCCGACCTGCTGGTCAACGGGCGGCTGATCGCGCGGGGCGAGGTGGTCGTGGTGGATGAGAACTTCGGTATCCGGATCACCCAGATCGTCGCCCCCGGCACCGAACGGGAGTAACCGCGTTGTACGAGCTCGCGCTGCGGATCGGCTTCTCGCTGCTGGTCATCTTCGGCCTGATGTGGGGACTGGCCCGCCTGGTGCGCCGTCCGATGGGCAGCGGCCGGCATCACGGCCCGCTGCTGTCGGTGCTCAACCGCCAGCAGCTGAGCCGGGGCGCCGCGGTGACCGTGGTCCGGGTCGCCGACCGGGCGATCATCCTGGGCGTCACCGACCAGCAGGTGAGCCTGCTCGGCGAGGCCGACCTGGAGGACTTCGAGCTGCACCACACGCCCCACCGCGACCACCTGGCGGTACCCGAGGGCGAACTCGACCTGCCGGACGCCCATCCGGTGAAGGCCTCGGGCCGCCTCGACGGGTCGATCCTCTCGCCACGCACCTGGACCTCGACGATCGACTTCCTTCGCGACCGGACGACAAGGCGATGATCAGATGCGACGCCTGTTCCTGCTCCTGTTCGCCGCCCTCTGTCTGGGGCTGGTGGTGCTCCCCGCGGCGGCGTCGGCGGAACCGGCCGCGGTAACGGCCGTACACCAAGAGGTGCCGCGGGCGCCGAAGCCACCGACCCCGCCGACCAAACCCAGCATCAACCTGAACATCAACGGTACCAATCCGGACGGCAGCAAGCCGTCGTCGTCGCTGGTGATCGTGCTCGGCCTGACCATCCTGTCGGTCGCGCCGGCGCTGCTGCTGCTCTGCACCGCCTTCACCAAGATCTTCATGGTCCTCGGCATCACCCGGAACGCGCTCGGCCTGACCACGATGCCGCCCAACCAGGTGCTGGCCGGCCTGGCCCTGTTCCTGACCATGTTCGTGATGGGCCCGACCGTGTCGGCGATCAACCAGCAGGGCGTGCAGCCCTACCTCAAGGGGAAGATCAGCCAGAGCCAGGCGTTCGACGCGGGCGTCAAGCCGCTGCGGGCCTTCATGTGGAAGACGACCCGGCCGGACGAGGTCGGGCTGATGGTCAAGCTGGCCGGTCAGAAGCAGCCGAAGGACAAGGACGACGTGCAGCTGACCACGCTGATCCCGGCGTTCGTCCTGTCCGAGCTGCGGGCCGCCTTCATCATCGGCTTCGTCATCTTCATCCCGTTCCTGCTGATCGACATGGTCGTCTCGGCGTCCCTGATGTCGCTGGGCATGATGATGCTGCCCCCGGTGACGGTCTCGCTGCCGTTCAAACTCCTGTTGTTCGTGCTGGTCAACGGGTGGGGGCTGATTCTTACCGCGCTCGTGGCGTCGTACCGATGAACTTCAACGTCCCGATCGCGGACCTGTTGACGATCATGCTCGGGGCGGCCCGGACCGGCGCGTTCATGGCGCTCGCCCCGCCGTTCAACTCGCGGCTCATCCCGGTGCAGGTCAAGGCGCTGTTGTCGGTCGGCCTGACCCTTCCGCTGTTTCCCTATCTGCGCGGGACCATGCCGTCGCTGGAGACGTCGGACATCATCTTCAGCGCCGCGCTGCAGATCTTCATCGGGGGAGCGCTGGGCTTCCTGGTGCTGATGCTGTTCTCCGCGCTCCAGGCGGCGGGCGACATGCTCGACCTGTTCGGCGGCTTCACGCTGGCCACCGCATACGACCCGATGTCGTTCAACCAGAGCTCGGTCTTCGGCCGGTTCTACAACCTGGTCGCGGTCACGATCCTGTTCGCCACCCAGGGCCACCTGCTGATCCTGCGCGGCTTCCTCCAGTCGTTCCGCACGATGCCGCTCAACGTGACGTTCAGCCTCGAGACCTTCAGCCGCCTGCTGCTCAAGGGCATCGCCGAGCTGTTCCTGTCGGCCCTGCAGATCGCCGGGCCGCTGATCGCCGTGCTGTTCCTCACCGATGTCGCGTTCGGCCTGCTCAACCGGGTCGCGCCGGCGCTCAACGCGTTCCAGCTCGGCTTCCCGGCCAAGATCTTCCTGCTGTTGATCCTGTCCGGGCTGGCCCTCACCGCCCTGCCGCAGGTGGTGGAGTCGGTGGTCGACAAGGCGGTCAACGCGGTCATCCAGATCACCGGGGGGTGAGGTGGCCGGCGAGAAGACCGAACAAGCGACCCCGCAACGGCTCAAGAAGGCCAAGCGCGAGGGTCAGATCGGCCGCAGCCAGGACGTCGGGGCCTGGTTCGGCATGCTCGCGGCCAGCATCATGCTGCCCAAGACGCTCGGCGCCGCGATCGACCACTCCCGCGAGCTGATCGAGCGGGTGCCCCAGGTGATCGCCGACCCCGAGCCGGCCGAGGCGCTGGTGATGCTGCGGCAGGCGGCGATGGGCATCGCCTGGGCGGTGCTGCCCCTCGCGGCGACCCTGATGGTGGTCGGTGTCGCGTCGGCCGGCGCCCAGGGCGGCATCCGGGTCGCCACCAAGCTGTTCGTACCGAAGTTCAGCCGGCTCAACCCGCTGCCCGGGATCAAGCGGATGTTCGGCCCGCAGGCACTCTGGGAGCTGATCAAGGCGGTGGTCAAGACCTCGGTGCTGGCCGCGGTGCTCTACACCACGACCAAGGACCGGATCCCGACCCTGATGACGGCCGGGCAGCTGCCGCTCGGGTCGTTGCTCGCGGTGGTCAAGGACGCCGTGCTCGGGCTGGTGCGGGCGGCCGCGGTGGCCGGCATCGTGATGGCGGCGGCCGACTATTTCGTGGTGCGGCGGCGCACCAACAAGCAGCTCCGCATGACCAAGGAAGAGGTCAAGCAGGAGTACAAGAACTCCGAGGGTGACCCGCAGGTCAAGGCGCAGATCCGGTCGCGGCAGATGCAGATGGCCCGCAACCGGCAGATGGCCGACGTGCCCACGGCCGACGTGGTGCTGGTCAACCCGACCCACGTGGCGGTCGCGTTGCGTTACGAGCCGACCCGGGGTGCGCCGCGGGTGATCGCCAAGGGGCAGGGCGAGATCGCGACCCGCATCCGCGAACTGGCGCTCGAGCACCGGGTGCCGATGGTGCAGGACGTACCGCTGGCCCGGGCCCTGCACGCCAGCTGCGACGTGGGCGCCGAGATCTCGGCCGAGTTCTACGGCGCGGTCGCCAAGGTGCTGGCGTTCGTCATGAGCCTGAAGGCGCGCGGTTCGGCCGCCGGCCTGCATCGCAACCCCGACGCGTCTGCGGCATAGACCATATTTGGGAGATTTCCTCACATAGCGTGCTCGAACGGGGGAGGATCGGCTCGTGGGTGGTAACACCCTGTTCAGTGATGGTTACAGGAAGGCGCCGTGAAGAACCGCAACATCAGCAAACTCGCCGTACCCGTCGGGGTCATCGGCATCATCATCATGATGGTCGTACCTTTGCCGACCTTCCTGCTCGACACGCTGATCGCGCTCAACATCACCGCGGCCCTGCTCATCCTCCTGACCAGCATGTTCGTCCAGCGGCCGCTCGACTTCTCGGTCTTCCCGGCCCTGCTCCTGGTCGCCACCCTGTTCCGCCTCGCGCTCAACATCAGCGCGACCCGGCTCGTGCTGCGCGACGGCAACGCCGGCAAGGTGATCCACGCGTTCGGCAGCTTCGTGGTCGGAGGCAACCTGGTCATCGGCCTGGTGATCTTCCTGATCCTGGTGATCGTCCAGATGGTCGTGGTCACCAAGGGCGCCGAGCGGGTCGCCGAGGTCGGCGCCCGGTTCACCCTCGACGCCATGCCCGGCAAGCAGATGGCGATCGACGCCGACCTCAACGCCGGCCTGATCGAAGAGGCCGAGGCCAAGAAGCGCCGGGCCGACGTGGCCGCCGAGGCCGACTTCTACGGCGCCATGGACGGTGGCTCCAAGTTCGTCAAGGGCGACGCGATCGCGGCCATCATCATCACGCTGATCAACCTGGTCGGCGGCTTCACGGTCGGCATCCTCCAGCAGCACCTGTCGGCCACCGACGCGATGAACCAGTACAGCCTGCTCAGCGTCGGCGACGGCCTGGTCTCCCAGGTGCCCGCGCTGCTGCTCTCGGTCGCCACCGGCCTGATCGTGACCCGCTCGGCGACCACCGGCGACATGGGCTCCAGCGTCAGCGCCCAGCTCAGCCAGAACAAGCTCGCGCTGCGCATCGCGGGCGGGGCGGCACTCACCCTCTGCGTCATCCCGGGCCTGCCCAAGATTCCGTTCCTGCTGGTCGGGTCCGCGGTGCTGATCGCCGCCCAACGGATCAAGGACCCGGTGCCGGAGGCCGAACTGGCCGCCGCCGAAGCGGTCGAGATGCCCTCCCCGGACTCGCCCGAACAACTGCTCGGCGAGATGCGCGTCGACCCGCTCGAGCTCGCCCTCTCCCCGGACCTGGTCGACCTGGTCGACGCCAGCAGCGGCGACCTGCTCGACCGGGTACGCGCCCTGCGCCGCAAGATGGCCATGGAACTCGGCGTGATCATGCCGCCGGTGCGCACCCGGGACGACCTCGACCTTCCGCTCTCCTCGTACGCCATCCGGATCTCCGGCGTCGACGCCGGCACCGGCGAGGCCCCGCCCGGGACCGTCCTCGCCATCGGCGAGGGCCTGCAGGGCCTTCCCGGCCGCGCCGGCGTCGAACCGGTCTTCGGCCTGCCCGGCAAATGGGTGCCGGCCGAACTGCACTACCAGGCCGAACTCTCCGGAGCGACGGTCGTGGACCGCGCGTCGGTGATCATCACCCACCTCGCCGAGGTGGTTCGCAGCAACGCGTCCCGGCTGCTGGGCCGGGAGGACGTGCGGGCGCTGACCGAGACGGTCAAGCGCACGCACCCGGTGGTGGTCGAGGAACTGACCCCGGGGCTGCTCAGCCTCGGCCAGATCCAGAAGGTGCTGCAGGCCCTCCTCGACGAGGGGGTGCCCATTCGCGACCTGGTTCGCATCTTCGAGTCGTTGTCCCTGCGCGCCAAGGTCTCCGTCGACCCCGACGGCCTGATCGAGGCGGCCCGCGCCGCCCTCGGCCCGGCCATCGCGGCCAACTACGTGACCGAGGGGCGGCTCACGGTGATCACGCTCGAACCCATGCTCGAGCAACAACTGCTCGAATCGCTTCGTCCCAGTGAGACGGGCGCCTTCATGGCGATCGACGGCGCGCGCGCCGAAGCGATCGTCAGCGAGGCGGCTCGGCTGGCCGAGACCGCGGAACAGCAGGGCCTGACGGCCGTGCTGGCCTGCTCGCCACAGCTGCGGCTGCCACTGATGCGACTGCTCCGGGCCGGCTCCCGCCGGATCCAGGTGCTGTCGTACAGCGAAATCTCTGGTTCCACCGCACAGATCGAGACGATAGGGGTGGTGAACGGTGCCTACGCGGGTGCTGCTTGAGGGACCGGCCATCGAGCCACTGCTGGCTCAAGTACGCGATGAATACGGCTCCAAGGTTCGGATCATCTCAGCCGACAAGGTCCGCAGTGGCGGCGTCGGTGGCTTCTTTGCGAAGCAGCATTACGAGCTTTCCGTCGAGGTGCCGGACGAGTCTGCCGAGGACAGGATTGACATGGCGCGACAAACACGGACGCCGACCGAGAACGGCCGGCCCACGCTGGAACAACTGGTCGAGCGGGCGGAGGCCCAGGACCGGATGGACGAGTCGGCGCGTACGGTCAGCCGGCCGGCCCGGACGCCGGGCTTCGGCGCCGACGAAGGGCGACAGGCCGCGTTCGGTGACACCGGGGCGGCGTTCGCCGAGCTGATGGCGGGACTGGACGTCGGCGGGCACGACGCCGGATCGGCCGGGGCGACGGCGACACGTCCGTCACCGCGGCCCAAGGCGCCGGCGCCGGCCACGTCCCGGGAGGAGACGCCGACCGTGCGTCCGTTCCGGCCGGCCACCGCGGCCGCGGCGCCGGTCAACGCGCCGGTCAACGCGCCGGGCAGCCCGGCGGCGCCCGGCTTCGCCGCGGCCCAGCCGGCGACCTTCCCGACGGCCCAGCCGGTGAGCACGACGGCCCAGCCGGTGAGCACGGCCGCCAAACCGGTCAACCCGGCGGTCATGCCGGTCAGCCCGGCCGCCCGGCCGGTGAGCCCGGCCGCACCGCCGGCCGCGGTCGCCGCGGCGCAGGCGGCCGCGGCGAAGGTCGCCGCCGCTCAGGCGGCTTCGGCCAAGGCGGCAGCGGCGGCGGCGATCGCGGCGGCGATGCCGGTCAGCCCGGCCACCGCGCCGGCCCGCCCGCTCACGCCACTGCCCAACCTGGCCGAGCGGATCGGCGGACTCTCGCTGAGCGAAGTCGAGATCGACGAGCCGTCTTCCGCTTCCTCCTCCTCCGATGACGGGGAATTCGGCACGGACCACGCCGTGACACCGGTGTCGCCCACGTCGGCGGTGCCGAACACGGTTCCATTCCCGTCGCCGCCGCGCATGGCCGACAACGAGCCGGTGATCCACAACCTGATGTCGGTCGGCATGCCCGAGGCCATGGCTCGCAAGATCACCGGCGGGGACACGTACGCCGGGGTGCTCAGCGTCCTGGCCGCCCGCCCGTCCGCCCCCGGCATCCCGGACGGGCCGGGCGAGATCCTGGTGCTGGCCGGCGACGTCAACCTCGGCGTGCCGATCGCCAAGCACCTGCTCGAGCAGATCGGGGCGGGCGAGAATCACCTGCTGCTGGCCGCCCCGTCGACCGCGGGCACCGGACTGCACTCGTCGCGGCTGATCTCCACTCCGGAGGTGGCCGAGAGCCGGGTCGAGAAGCTGCACGCGGCCGACCACCCGTGGGTCGTGGTGATGGACGCGCCGGTCGGCGGCACCGACCCGCTCTGGGTCAACGACATGTGCGACGCCATCGGGGCGACCGCGGTCTGGTCGATCGTGGACGCCACCCGCAAGACGGCCGACACGGCACGGCACCTGCGTACGCTCGGCGAGGTCGAGGCCCTGGTCGTGCACGGGGTGGAGCTGACCTCCGACCCCGCGTCGGTGCTCGGGCTCGACCTGCCGATCTACTCGCTGGACGGCAAGCCCGCCACGCCGCACGCCTGGGCCGCCATGCTCTGTGCCCGGATCGCCGCCGACGTCATGCCGGTCGCGGCCGCGCCCCGCCGGGTGAGCCGCACGGTCCGGCAATGATCCGGCCCTCGGTCCTGCTGTTCGCGCTGCTGATCAGTGCACCGGCTCTGTACCGCTACGTGCTCGACCAGCTCGACATCTCAGCGGTACTGATCCGGTTCCTGATCGCGGTGCCGGTGGCGGCCATCCTCTTGGCCGCCCTCCGGTTCGTGACGGCCGGATACGGCAAGACCGAGGAGGTGCCGGCGGCCACCGTGCTCACACCGTCGCCGATGGACGCCACGCCCGAAGCGGGTCCAGGTTTGCCCAGCTAAACCGGTGGGTAAGGTGCGCTGGTGACGAGTGTGGACAATCGTACGGTTTCGCGTGTGACCCTGGTGGTCATCGGCTTGGTGCTGGCCACCCTGCTCGTCCTGACGCTGGCCTGGGAGGCGCGCCAGGTTCTCACCTGGGTCGTCATCGCCGGCTTCTTCGCGGTCGCTCTCCACCCGGTGGTGACCTGGGTGGAGAACCGTGGGCGGTGGCTCAAGCGCTGGCTCGCCACGCTGATCGTCTACCTGCTCGCGGTCGCCTTCATCGGCGGCCTGATCGCGGTCTTCGTGATCCCGCTGGTGCACGAGGGCACCCAGCTGGCCAACAACACGCCCCAGCTGATCGCCGACATCAAGGCGGGCCGCGGGCCGGTCGGACACCTGGCCGAGCGGTTCCACGTGCTCGACTACATCCAGAGCCACGAGACGCAGATCCGCGGCTACGCCAGCCAGCTCGGGGCGCCGACCCTGGCCGCGCTGCGCAGCGCGGCCACCGGCATCGCCGGCGTGGTCACCATCTTCGTGCTGTCCTACCTCATGGTGCTCGAGGCGCCGAAGGTGGTGAGCGGCTTCCTGGCGCTTTTCAACGAGAAGCGGGCCGAGCGCATCCGCCGGGTCAGCCACGACTGCGCCAAGACGATCACCGGCTACATCAGCGGCAACCTGCTGATCAGTCTGATCTGCGGACTCCTGACCTTCGGCGTGCTGGCCATCCTGCACGTCAAATACGCCGGCCTGATCGCCCTGTTCGTCGGCCTGGCCGACCTGATCCCGCTGGTCGGTGCCACGCTCGGCGCGGTGGTGGCGGTGCTGGCCGGCTTCACCCACTCGGTGACCGCGGGCATCGTCGTGATCGTCTTCTTCGTCATCTACCAGCAGCTGGAAAACCACCTGCTGCAGCCGATGATCTTCTCCCGCACGGTTCAGCTCAACCCGCTGGCCGTGCTGCTGGCCATCCTGATCATGACCGAGCTGGCCGGCATTCTCGGCGCCCTGCTCGCCATCCCGATCGGCGGCATCATCCAGATCATCGCCCGCGACATCTGGGACACCCGCCGCGGCCGGCTCAAACCGGTGCCGACGACCGGCACCGACGAGGAGCCGGTGCCGGCCACCGAGGCCACCGAGCTCACCGAGGCTTCGGTGGCCGAAGGTCAGGCGTGAGTGTCGAGCCGCCCGCTGCCCGGCGCCGGCCGGCGGATGACCGGGGCGGGCTCGTTCTGAGGCTGCTGGCCTGAGGCCGGCTCGCGCCCCCCACCACCGGCCCATCCGGGCGAGTTGAACTGCTGTCGCGCCTGCTCCTGCTGACCGTTGCCCTGCCGCAGGTCGAGGGTGGTGTTGCCGAAGCCGGCGTCCTGCAGCTCGCGCCGCAGGTCGCCGATGGCGTCCCGGATCGCGTCGGTCGCCGCGTCGGTGGCACTCGTCAGCTGCACGTTGATGTCGCCGTTGCGGATCTCCGCCACCACCTGCACCGGGCCGAGGTCGACCGGGTGCAGCTGCACGGTCAGGCGGTGGATGCCGTCGGCGTCCAGGCGCAGCGGAGCGATCCGCATAGCGAGCTGGGCGGCCGGCGGCGGCGTCGGGACCGGGCTCGGCGCGGGCGCCGGAGCGGCCGGAGCGGTGGGCGCGGCGGGTGCCGCCGCTTGCGGCCCATTCAGTACGCCCGCGGCCGCCACGCTCGCGTCGGCACCGGGAGCGGTGGGCACGGCCGCCGAGGCCGGTCCGGCCGGGTTCCCGGGTACGCCGTTGCCCGCGGCCGCCCCGTCCGGCGCCGGACCGGCGACGGTCGCCGGCACGTCAGCGCCAGGCCGGTCACCACCCGTGGCCGGGCCGCCACCCGGCTGTCCACCCGCCTGCCGGCCGCCGGGCTGGTTGCCGGCTGTCGGGGTGGCGACGGCGTTCGGTGTGGTCGCGGCGGCCACGGGCGCGCCGGTGGCCGGTGCCTCGGCCGCCTTCCCCGGCTCGCCCGGGCCGGTCTTGTCCCGGCCGAGGCCGGCGAGGGCGGCGCCGGCCGGACCGAGCTGGGCGGCCTGCGCCTGACCGGCTCGTCCGGCTTGCACGGCTTGGGCGGCTTGGGCGGCTTGAGTGGCTTGGGTGGCTTGCGTGGCTTGGCCGGGCTGACCGGCTTGACCGGCCGCCTGCATCGGACCGCCGGGGAGGGCCTGGGCCGGGCCGCCGGGCGGGGACTGGACCGGGCCGGGCGAAGTGCCCGGCGCCTGGACCGGGGCCGGCGCGGTTTGAGCATGAGCTGTCTGGCCTTGAGCGGCTTGCGCGAGCTGAGCCGCCTGGGTCGCCGTGATGTTGGCACGGGCCGGAGTCCACTGTCCGGCGGCGACCGGACCCGGTCCGGCCGCGGCGGCAACCTTCGCTTTGCCGTCGCCGGCCTTCTTGCCCCCGGCGTCCGGAGTGGCCGCCGCGGCGGTCGGGGCGGCGGTTCGAGCCTGGGCGGCTGCCTGCGCGGCGGCCGCGGTCGCCGCCGCGGTTTCGGCCGAGGCGGGGCTGACCGCGGCCAGCCCGGTGGCCGCCTCGGCCGGCCCTGCCTTCGCGGAGGCCGGAACCGGGGCCGGGGCCGCCTCGGCGGCGACCGCGGCCTGGCCCGGCTTGTGGCCGGTCCGGGCCCGGCCGGCCTTGGCGCCGTCCGCCTTGGCGCCGTCCGCCTTGCTGTCGTCGCCGGTCCTGGCCGAGCCGTTGGTGGCCGCATCGGCCTTGGCCGGGCTGTCAGCGGCTGGTTTGTCGGTGCCCTGCGCGGCCTTCGCCTGCGCATCGTCACCGGTGGCCCTGCCAACCGTCGCCGGCACGGACGTGTCGTCGGTGGCCGCGGCCCGGTCGGTGCTGCCGTCCCCGGCGGCCCGGTCGGCTGCGGTTCGGTCGGCGGCCCGGTCGGCAGCGGTTCGGTCGGCGGCCCGGTCGGCAGCCGTTCGATCAGCGGCCCGGTCGGCAGCTCGGTCGGCTGCGGTTCGGTCGGCGGCCCGGTCGGCAGCCGTTCGATCAGCGGCCCGGTCGGCAGCTCGGTCGGCCGCCTTGTCAGCAACTGCCCTGTCCGCAGCCGCCTTGTCCGCGGTGGCCCGGTCTGCGGTCGCCCGGTCTGCGGCCGCGCGGTTGGCGCTCGCCCGGTCGGCCGCGTTCCGCACCGCCGTGTCCTGGCTCGCGTCGGCCGTGTCCCGGTCGGCCGAAGCCCGGCCGTCTCCCTGGTCGTCGGCCGGGCGTCGAGCGGCCCGGTCGGCCGCCGCCCGCCCGGCCACCTGGTCGTCGGTGGAACGCTGGGCCGCCCGGTCGGCCGCGACCCGGGCCGCCGCGACCCGGTCAAGGGCGGCCCGGTTGGCGGCTGTCCGGTCGGCGTCGGTCCGGTCCAGGGCCCGCTGGGCGGCCGCCCGTTCGGCCTCGGCCTGTTCCGCGTCCTGGTCGTCGTCGCGTACCGGCCGGCTCAGCTCGGCCGAGAGGGCGGAGCCGAAGTCCTCCGCGTTGTCGGGGCCGCGCCCGCCGCCGGCCCGGCGAGCCGGGTCGGTCGAACTGATGCGGTCGGGACCGGTGACGGAACTCGGGACATTCATTCGGCTACTCCAACGTCGGGCGGGAACGGGGTCGTCGAAGGGTTCAGCCGCCGAGCGCGGCCATGGCTCGCTGGACCTTCGGCACGTACGCCTGGGTCTCGGCGAACGGCGGGATGCCGCCGTAGCGGTGCACCGCGCCGCCGCCCGCGTTGTACGCGGCCAGCGCCAGCGGCACCGACTTGAACTCGCGCAGGTTGCGTGACAGCAGCTTGGCGCCGCCGTCGATCGCCTGCGCCGGGTCGAACGAGTTGCTCACGCCGAGCCCGCGGGCGGTGCCCGGCATCAGCTGCATCAGGCCCTGGGCGCCGACCTTGCTGACCGCGTGCGGGTTGTAGCCGGACTCGACCTTGGCCACCGCGGCGAGCAGGCGGGGCGAGACGCCGTACTTGGCGCCGGCCTTCACGAACAGGTCGCCGTAGGGCACGCCCGGCAGCGAGCCGTTGCCCGAGAGCGCGGCCGGCCGCGGGGTCGCCGCCGCCTGGGCCGCCGCGGTCGAGGAGACGATGCGGCGGATATGGGTCGGCTTCTCGTAGACCGACTCGATCTTGACGTGGTCGCCCGGCTTCGGCGCCGCGATCATCTTGTTGTCGCCGAGGTAGATGCCGACGTGGTCGACCGGCGAGTCGAAGGCCACGATGTCGCCCGGCTTCGCCTCGGCCAGGCTCGCCACCGGCTGGCCCACGTCGGCCTGCTCGTACGACAGCCGCGGCAGCTTGATGCCGAGATCCTTGTACGCCCGCTGCACCAGGGCCGAGCAGTCCAGGCCCTTGCTCGGGTCCGTGCTGCCGAAGACGTACGGCGTGCCCAGGTATTTCTTGGCCGACGCCACGATGTCGTCGCCGGAGACGCCGCCCGAGGTCTGCAGGAGCTGGGAACCGTCGTCGCCGGTCGCGCCGGCCAGCGCCGAGGCGAAGCTGCCGTCGCCGCCGGACGGGTCGGTGCCGTTCAGCGCGACGGTGGAACCGTTGGTGGGCGCGATCCCGAGCTGGTTCTGCAGCTCCTGGATGCGGGCGAGCACACCGCTCACGCCCATCGTCATGCCAGGCTCCGGCCCTCGTCGATGCCGCGGGCCGCGTTCCGGGCTTTGCTGGTGACCGCGAGCTCGTCCAGGTTGGCCTGGTCGACTTTGAGGTCGTGTGCGCGTACGGCTTCGGCGTGCCGCTCGGCCAGCATCTCGACCGCGCGGCGCCGCTTGGCCGCGTCGGCCAGTTCGGTCAGGCGTTCGCGCTCGACCGCTTCGGCGTCGGTGACCATCCGCTGGGCCCCGGACAGGCTCGCGGCCAGCGACTGCCGCGCCACCAGCGAGGCGACCATCGCCCGGGCCGAACCCTCGGAGGGCGCGTCCGCGCCGACCAGGTCGAGCCGCCGGCGCTTGACCAGGGCCTGAGCGTGCCGGATCTCGGCCCGGGACTGGTTCAGGGCGCCCTGCGCGGTGTCTTCCTGGGCTTTGCGCGCGCGGAGTACGGGCGCGAGTTTGAAGAGCCGGTTCAACGTTGTGCCTCCTCGTGAGAGTCGGGGAACCCTCATTCACCGGTTCGGCCTCGCACCCGTTTCACTGAGCCCTGCACCCGACCTGCAACGTGCCCCCCGAAGGAACCGATGAGATCCCGGACGAAGCCGGTCAGGCGATCGCGATGAGCTGCTGGAGCTGGTACCAGGCGGTCTCGATGTCGACGCGCTCGTCGATGTCCTGGCGCAGGAACGCGGTGATCTGCGGCCAGATCGCGTTGGCCCGGTCGGCCTCCGGGTTCGTCCCGGGGACGTAGGCGCCGATCTCGACCAGTTCGCGTACCTCTCGGTGCGCCGCCATCAGGCGGCGCAGTTCGGTGGCGTCGGACCGCTGCTCCCGGGTTGTGATCTTGTTGGCCACGCGGGAGATCGAGTCGAGCGCCTGGACGCTCGGGAAGTGGCCGGCGGTGGCCAGCTTACGGTCGAGCACGATGTGGCCGTCGAGGATCGAGCGGGCCGCGTCGGCGATCGGCTCGTTGTGGTCGTCGCCCTCGACCAGCACCGTGTAGAGGCCGGTGATGCTGCCCCGCGCGCCCGGCCCGGCCCGTTCGAGCAGGGAGGCCAGCATCGCGAAGACCGAGGGCGGATAGCCGCGGGTGGCCGGCGGTTCGCCGACCGACAGGCCGACCTCGCGCTGGGCCATCGCCGCCCGGGTCACGCTGTCCATCATCAGCAGCACGTCCATGCCTTCGTCGCGGTAGTACTCGGCGATCCGGGTCGCCACCGCGCCCGCTCGCAGGCGGACCAGCGGCGGCGTGTCCGAGGTGGCGATGACGACCACCGAGCGGGACAGCCCTTCCGGTCCGAGGTCGTGCTCGATGAACTCGCGGACCTCCCGGCCGCGCTCGCCGACCAGGGCCACCACGTTGAGCTCGGCTGACGTGCCGCGGGTGATCATGCTGAGCAACGTCGACTTGCCGACGCCGGAGCCGGCGAAGATGCCGATGCGCTGCCCGCGGCCGCACGGCACGAGCGTGTCCAGCACCCGCACGCCCAGCGGCATCGGCACGTCGACCAGCTGGCGGTCCATCGCCGAGGGCGGCGCCGCGTCGATGCCGACCAGCTCGCCCCGCAGCGGCGGCCCGTCGTCCATCGGGCGGCCGAGGCCGTCCAGGATCCGCCCCTTGAGGTCGGGGCCGACCGCCACGCGGAGCGGGCCTCCGGTGCTCACCGCCGGGGTGCCGGCCGAGAGGCCGGCGATCGGACCCAGAGGCAGGCAGGAGAGACGGTCGCCGTCGAGGGCGGCGACCTCGGCGAGTACGCCCCCCGGACCGTCACCCAACCGCAGCAGGTCCCCGACCCGGGCCTCGAGCCCGCTGACCGTGACCCGGAGGCCGACCGCGCCGACCACCTTGCCGCGGGCGAGTGGCCGCGCGGCGAGCAGTGCCGCCTCCATGCGGTGGCGGAAGATGTCGGTCATAGATCTGCTCCCTGGCTACTGCTCCGGCAACCGCTGAATGCGTAGTGCCTCGCGGGCCCGCGCGACCGCCGCGGCGATCGTCGCCTCCACGGTCGCCATGCCGGTCTCGGCCGTCGCGTCGCCCGGCCGCAGCGAGGAGTCGGGGCGCAGTGCCACCCGGCGGCCCTCGTATTCGAATTGGGTCTCGCCGGTGGTGCCGACCAGTGTCGTGTAGTCGTCGGGGTGCAGGTTGACCGTCAGGTCGCCGGCGTCCGGGGCGGCGCTCATGGCCCGGCGGATCGCGTCCACGCCGCGGCCCTGGGGGTCGTCGAGCGAGCGCCCGACGATCGCCTCGGCGAGCTCGAAGGCGTGCGCGATCAGCACTTCCTGCAGCTCGGTGAAGGTGGGCATGAGCTGGGTCTCGAGTTCGGTGACGGCCCGGCCGAGAGCGTTCACGGCCTGGGCCAGTGCGGCCGCCCGGCGCTGGTCGTGCGCCGCCTCGGCGGCCCGGGTGCGCTCGGCGGCCGCCTCGGCCACGACCGCGGCCTCGCGCTGGCCCTGGGCCCACCCGGCCGCGTAACCGGCGGTGCGGCCGGCCTCCTTGGCCCGCTCGACGACCGCGCTGTCCTCCGGTACGCCGTGGCGAAGGTCGACACCGAACCGCGCCGCGGCGGCCGAGTCGGCGACCGTGCCGCGCAGCACCGGGTTGATGTCAGGCGATGAGCTCATCGGCCTCGTTGCCTCGCTGGACCTCGATCTGGCCGGAGTCCTCGAGCGAGCGGATGACCGAGACGATCTTCGCCTGGGCCTCCTCGACCATCTTGACCTTGACCGGGCCGAGCAGGTCGATCTCCTCGAGCAGGTTCTCCCGGCCACGCTCGGACAGGTTGCGGGTGACCTTGTCGCGGACGTTGTCGCCGACACCCTTGAGGGCGGTGGCGAGGTCGGCCGGCTCGACCTGGCGCAACACCAGCTGTACCGCGCGGTCCTCCAGGTTGATGATGTCCTCGAACATGAACATCCGGCGCCGGATCTCCTCGGCGATCTCCGGGCTGCGGGCCTCCAGGGCCTCCAGGATGAGCCGCTCGGTCGTACGGTCGGCACGGTTGATGATGTCGACCAGCGGCTGCAGGCCGCCGATCGTGGAGAGCTCGTCCGGCTGGAGCACGGTCGAGAGCTTGCGCTGCAGGGCCGCCTCGACCTGCCGGATGATCTCCGGCGAGGTGCGGTCCATCACCGCGATCCGGTGCGCGACCTCGGTCTGCACCTCGAGCGAGAGGCCGGCCAGGATCGACGAGGCGAGCGCGGACGGGATGTGGGCGAGGATCAGGGCGATCGTCTGCGGGTGCTCGTACTGCACGTAGGACAGCAGCTGCCGGGGGTCGGCGTGGCTGAGGAAGTTGAACGGGATGTCGTTCATCGACGCTTCGAGCCGGTCCAGGATCAGCGCCGCCCGTTCCTTGCCGAGCGACGCCTCCAGCAGCTCCCGGGCGTAGTCCATGCCGCCCGCTCCCGCATAGCGGGTGGTGGCCATGGCATAGAACTCGTCCATCACGTCGTCGACGGCGGCCGGCTCCAGCTTGCCCAGCCGGGCCACCTCGGCCGAGATCAGCTCGACCTCTTTCTCGGACATGTTGGCCAGGATCTGCGCGGAATGCTCCTTACCGAACTGGACCAGCATGATGGCGGCCTTTTTCACGCCCGTCATCGACATCGTGGTGAGCGCCGGGGTGGTCGTCAACGCGTACTCTCCTCAAACCCGTCTTCCGTGACCAAGTTCGTTGTAGAAAAAGCCCGCTCAGTGCGAGTCCGCGGCCAACCAGCCGCGCAGCAGGGTTGCCATCTCCTCGGGCTGGTCCTTCACCATCTGTTCGATCTCGCGCACCCGCTCCTCGCGAGCCTCCAGCTCGGCGCTCATGTCCGGTCCGGCCTCGATCATCTGGGCCGGGATCGCGGCGTTCAGTTCGGCCAGCCGCTGGGCCTCCAGCGCCGCCTGCATGTCCTCAAGGTGCTTACGCTCCTCGGGCGACAGGCCCTTGCGCTTCTTGGACCGCTTGGTGGCCCGCCAGGCCACGAACATCAGCATCAGTACGACCGCGGCCAGGGCGCCGGTCTTGATCAGCGACATCTGCTTGGCCTGCTTGGCCGCGGCGGCCGACGCGGTCAGCGCGCTCTGGGCGTCCTTGGCCGCGCTGGTGCTGAACGGCAGCGCGCTCACCGCGATGGTGTCGCCGCGGGTCGGGTCGATGCCGGCGGCCGAGCTGAGCACCTGCTGGATCTGGGTGGGGTCGACCGAGCCCGCGGTGGCGCTGTCCAGCAGGACCGCGATGTGCAGGTTCTTGATGCCGCCGGGCGCGCTCTGGATCTGCTTGGTGACCTCGTTCAGCGCGTTGTTCCGGGTCGAGGTGCTGTTCTCGTACTGGCCGGGGCCGGAGCTGGCGCCTCCGCTGTTGCAGCCGGGGCCGGCGATGTTGTCGGGGCCGAGCACGCCGCCGTTGCAGTTGCCGCTCCCGTTGTACGCCTCGCGGCTGTTCTGCTCCGAGGTCGCGGGCAGCGACGGGTCCTGCTGGTAGGTCTTGCTGGTGGTGTTGGTGCGGTCGAAGTCGAGGTCGGCGGTCGTGGTGACCACCGAGTGGCCGGGACCGACGACGCTGTCGAGCATGCTCTGCAGCGACGTGTTCATCCGGTTCTGGAACGCGACGGTCTGATCGGTCTGGCCGCTGTCGCTGCCCGTACCCACGTCGGCCCCGCCGCCGGTGGAGAGAATCTTGCCGTCCGCCCCGGCGACCGTGACCTGGGTGGGATCGAGTCCCTCCACACTGGACGCGACCAGGTGCACGATCGCCTGCACCTGCTGACTGCTCAGCGGCTGGCTCGGGCTGGACGCGACCAGCACGGAGGCGGTCGGCTGGTCCTGGTTGTCGGCGAACACGTCCTTCTGCGGCAGCACGAGGTGCACGGTGGCCGCCTCGACGCCGTCGATCGAACCGATGGTCTTGGCCAGCTCGCCTTCCAGAGCCCGCTGGTAGTTCGTGTGCTGCATGAAGTCGCTGGTCGTGATGCCCTGCTGGTCGAGCAGGGAGTAGCCGGTGCCGGCGTCGCCGGGCAGGCCCTGGCCACTCAGCGACAGGCGCAGCTGATTGACCTGGTCCTGCGGCACGAGGATCGTCTGGCCGTCGTTCGCCAGCTCGAACTTCGTGCCCGACTTCTGCAGCGATTCGGTGATCGCGCTCGCGTCCTTGGTCGACAGGTTGTTGAACAGGATCGAGTACGACGGCTTGGACGCCCAGGTGGCGAAGAAGTAACCGCCGATGACGAGTGCGACCACCGCCGTGATCGTGACGGCCTTCTGTCCGGGAGTGAAGGACCTGAAGGCGTCGGTGATGCGGCGTACCGGGGCGGGAAGGCGGTCCGTCATTTCAGGCCTGCATCCTCATGATCTCCTGGAAGGCGTCCAGGGCCTTGTTGCGTACGGCGAGCGTGAGCTGAAGTCCGAGCGAGGCCTCGTTGGCCGCCATCGTGTATTGGGCCGGGTCCTGCAGGGTGCCGTCGGCCACCTGGACCGCCAGGTCGTCGGCCTTCTTCTGCGTGGCCTGTACGTTCTCGAGTCCCTTGGAGAGCATCCCGGCGAAGTCGTCGTTCGGTCCCTGCACCGCGCTGGTGCCGGAGGTGTCGGTGAGGGCGTCGAGGCCGTTCGTCGAGTCGGCGTCGGACACCCCGGAGAGGCCGGAGACGCCCGAAATGCCGGAGAATCCGCTGATCGCGCTGATCGGAGAGGTCATGGCTCAGCTCACTTCCCGAGGTTGATAGCGGCGGAGTAGCACTCCTTGGCCCGGTCGACGACCGAGAGGTTCGCCTGGTAGGCGCGCTGGGCCATCATCATCTGGGCCATCTGGCTGCTCAGGTCGATGTCCGGGCGCCGCACGTTGCCCTCGTTGTCGGCCAGCGGGTTGTCCGGGTCCTGGACGACGATGCCTTCGGCACTGCCCAGCGCCACGCCGCCGACCTGGGCGCCGTTGCCGTCCGCCGCCTCCTGCGCCACCACGTAGCGCGCCTGGAAGGCCTTGTCCGAGGTCCGGCTGACGTTGTCCATGTTGGCGATGTTGTCGGATACCGCGTCGAGCCACTTGCGGTAGACGGTGACGCCACTTCCGGCGACCCCGATCGCGTTGAAGGTGCTCATCTAGGTCAGGCCCCCTTGATCGCGTCGCGCAGCATGCCGTACTTGCTGTCCAGTGCCCGGAGGGTCAGCTGGTAGCGCATCGTGGTGTCGATGTGCGACAGGGTCTCCTCGTCGAGGTTGACGTTGCTGCCGTTGAGCCGGGTCGGCTCCAGCGACGTCTCCGTGGACGGTGCGACCGACGAGGGCGAATCGCCGCGCTCGACGGCGCCGCGCAGGGCGTCCTCGAACTCGACCTTACGTGCCTTGTAGCCGGGGGTCTCGATGTTCGCGATGTTGTTGGCGATGGCGTTCTGCCGGGCGGCGAGGCCGGCGACCGAGACGCGCAGGGCGGACGAGGAGACGTCGTCGAACACAGCAGCTCCTTGGGTGTAGGTCAAGGCGCCGATCCGTGGCATTTCGTGAGCAATCCGTCGCTCGTACCATGCAGTTCGGCCCACCCGCCGATCCGCTTAGAGCCAACGGGTTGCTGGGAGGTTGCACACACGAAAAGCGCCCCGGAACCCTCAAGTGGGGTTCCGGGGCGCCTTACTGTCCGGTTTTTACATGGCGCGATCGACGTAGACGGGCCGTTTGACCGCTTCCCCGGTCTCGATCCGCGAGGTCGCCGCGAACTGCCGGCGGTTGCTGGTCAGCCGTTTCGCGATCTCCTCGGCCGCCCGGAGCTGGCGGGTCAGGATCTCGTCGGCCCGCGGCTTGAGCTCCAGCGGCAGCGCCCCCAGTTCGGTCGGGGGCCGCCACAGGTCGGCGGGTGGGGTCTCGGCGTACCGCCGCTCGTCGGTCAGCATCGCCTCGACCTGGGCCACGTCGAGCTCCAGCTCGTCGAGGGCGGCGCTCCAGGCGCCGTCCCAGTCCTCGCTCATCTGAGGCGCTGCTCAGCCCGCGACGGCCGCGGTGGCCGCCTCGTTCCAGGCGTCCCGGATCGGCTCGATCAGGGCGCGGCAGGCCGCCACCCGGTCGACGTCGCGGCCGATGTTGGCCCCGATCAGCTCGGTCAGCAGCCAGCCGTAGAGGCTGGCCAGGCCGGGCGCGCCCGACCAGGCCTCGACGTCGAGGCTGGTGCGCAGCTCGAGCACGATGTCCTGGGCGTGGGTGAGCCGGTCGTTGGCCCGTTCGCGGTCGCCGGCGCGCAGGGCCTCTTCGCCCTGGGCCAGGTCCACGATCAGACGGTCGTAGAGCATGATCAGGAGCTTGGCCGGCGAGGCGGTGTTGATCGAGTCGCGAAGGTAGCGGTCACGCATCTGCGGAGAGGTCATCGGTCTTCCTCGTCTGGTCGTCGGTCAGGCGGACGTCGGTCTGGTGGTCGTCGGTCGGATGGTCGCCGGTCCGGCCGGGCGGGGCCGGATCCGGCGGTCAGGCCTCGGACGGCTCAGGAGAGGCCGGCGAGCTGGCCGGAGAGCCAGTTGGACTGGTCCTTCAGCTTGCCCAGGGCGACTTCGAGGTCGGAGTACTGCTTCTGCAGGGCCTGCTGCTTGGTCGAGAGTCGTACGTCCCAGTCGCTGATCTGGCTGTTGAGGCCGTCGATCTCGTTGTTGCGCCCGGTGATCACCGAGGTGAGGTTGGTGCTCATGGTCCCGGACAACTTCTCGAACTGGTCGCCGAGCGCGATGCCGGCCTGCTGGATCTTGGTCGGGTCGGCGTTGTAGGCGGACGCGAACGCGGCCGAGTCGAACGTCAGCTTCCCGGTGTCGTCCAGCTGGATGCCGAACTGCTTGAGCGAGCCGAAGTTGATCGGCGTCGCCGTGATCTCCGGGTGCGCCGGGTCGGCCACGAACTTCGGGTCCGGGTACGACAGGCCCTGGCTGACCGCGCTGAGGATCTGCTGCTGCATGTTGCGTACCGAGAAGTCGCCGGTCAGCGGCGAACCCTGCTTGGTGCTCGCGTCGTACGCGGTCTGGTTGCCGATCTCGGTGAGCGCCGCGTTGGCCGAGTCGACGATGGCCTGGAACTGGCCCGAGATGGCGCTGAGGTCGCTGTTGGCGTCGATCGTCACGCCGGTCTCCTTCTTCGAGACCGTGATCGTCACGCCCGCCATCAGGCCGGTGAAGGTGTTGGTGTCGCTGTTGACCGAGTAGATGGTGTTGTCGCCGCCGGTCATCTTCAGCGTCGCGCTGGATCCGGCGGTGGTGGACGGCGACGCTCCGCCGGTACCGGCCCCGTCCAGGCCATCGATCTTGAAGCCGTTGTTCGCGCCGGTCTTGCTGCCGGTGACCTGCAGGACGCCGTCGTTCGGCGAGGTCGGCATGACGAACGCGGTGGCCCCCGCGCCGGCCGCGTTGATGGCCTTGGCGATGCCGGACGCCGACTGGTCCGCGCTGATGTCGATCGGCTTGGGGTCCCCGGACGGGGTGAAGTTGCCGTCGGCGTCGTAGCTGCCGGGCGTGATGGTGATGCTGGTGGCCCCGGTGATGGCCAAGGGCTTGGCGTCCAGTTTGCCGTCGCCGTCCCCGTCGGTGAACGTCGGGACCGGCATCGTCGTCGTCTGCTTCGCGGCCAGCGAGGTGACGTCGAAGGTGAGGCTGCCGGTGGCCGAGTTGAGGTTGGTCGAGGCGGTGGCGGTGACCGACGACGAACTCGACGTCGCCTTGATGCTGCGCCACGTGCTGAGCTGGCTCAGCGTGTCGGCCGCGCTCTTCAGGCCCGAGATCTTGGAGTTGACCGACTGGTAGGAGGACACCGCGGTCTGGGCGGTGGTCACCTTGGTCTTGAGGCGGGTCTGCGGTGCCGCCTCCACCTGCATCAGCTGCTTGATGAGGTTGGTGGTGTCCATACCGCTTACGAGACCGTCAACCGTGCTGGACACGGGCGCCTGCCTTTCTGCGGCATACACCGCACAAATCAAAAAAGCGGGGGTAGCGCCGGCGCGGTCCGCCGGGCTACCCCCACCTGTTCGGTATCGGAGCCGAGATATTCAGTGCATAGCGGTGTCAGTTCGGTTAGCGCAGGAGCGAGAGCACGTTCTGCGCCGACTGGTTGGCCTGGGACAGCATCGAGGTGCCGGCCTGGGTCAGGATCTGCGAACGGGTGTAGGACACCATTTCCTGGGCCATGTCGGTGTCGCGGATACGCGACTCCGACGCGGACAGGTTCTCGACCGCCACGTTGAGGTTGTTGATGGTGTGGTCGAACCGGTTCTGGTACGCACCGAGCGAGGCCCGGCTGTCCGACACCGACTGCAGGGCCTTGTCCAGCGTCGTGATGGCGCTGTCCGGGTCCTTGGTCAGGTCGAGCGCGGCGGTGCCCAGGGCCTCGGAGTTGACCGCGCCGATCTGGATGTTGATCTTCTGCTTGGCGTTCGCGCCGACCTGGAACTCGCCCCGGCTGCCGCCGGTCGCGGTCAGCGTCGGCGCGGCGGCGGTCGACGAGGTGTCGATCTTCAGGTCGGTGCCGAGTACGCCGCCGTCGTTGGCGGTGGCGAAGTTGCCGGTGCCGCTCATGGCGTAGGTGGTGTTGTCGTTGGCGTCCACCTTCGCCGACATGGTCACCTCGGTGCCCTGGTATCCGGCCGCCTTCAGCGCGCTCTGCAGCCCGGCGTTGACCGCCTTGGCCACGTCCTGCGGCGACGCGTCGGCGGCTACCGCACCGACGGTCACCGTGATCGGCGTCGTGCCCAGGTCGGTGACGCCGTCCGGGTACTTGGTCGAGCCGCCGATCTGCGTGAGGTCGAATGTCCAGGTACCGGTGCCGGTGCCGTTGCCGGTGACCGAGGCCGGCGCGGCGGCGACCTGGGCGGTGCCGCTGGTGACGTCGGCCGCGATCGAGTTGGTGGCGGCGTCGGTGAACTTGGTCGTCACGGTCGCGCCGAAGGAGCCGTCGAGCAGCTTCGACTTGCCGAACGCGGTGGTGTTACCGATCCGGTCCAGTTCGGCGTTGAGCTGCGTCATCTCCTTGTTCGCGGCACCCGCGGCGTCGGAGTCGGTGGCGCCGCTGTTCGAGGCCTGGACGGCCAGGTCGCGCATGCGCTGGAGGATCGAGGTGACCTCGTTCATCGAGCCTTCAGCGGTCTGCGCCACCGAGACGCCGTCCTGGGTGTTGCGCACGGCGACCTTCATGCCGCCGATCTGCGAACGCAGGCCCTCGGAGATCGAGAGGCCGGCCGCGTCGTCGGCCGCCCGGTTGATGCGGTAACCGCTGGACAACTTCTCCAGGGACTTCTGCATCTGCCCGTCGGTGACCGACAGGTTCCGGTAGGCGTTCTGAGCGGCGATGTTCTGGTTGATGCGGAGACCCATGAGTTTTCCTCCTTGATCAGGGGTCTGACCGGCCCATCCATGAGCCGTGGCGGTACGCCAGGTCCGATCGGCGCCTGCGCCGACGGCCATGAGCAGTCTCCGAGATTTCTTCACTCTTTTCCGGCGAACCCGGATAAAGGGGCCGCCCTCCCGGAACCGCCCGATCGGGGGAAATCCCTCAGCGGAGCGGCAGACGTGCCGACCTGTCCGAATGAGCGGGTTCGTCGGCAGGGGCGCGCCCGACCACGAGCCCCAAACGGAGGTCCGGGTGAGCCTGACCGACCTGGCCAGCGTCCTGTGGCGATCACGCGAGCTGCTGGAAATGCTGCTTTTCAAGCTTGAGGAGGAGCAACTGCTCCTCGCGTCCAATCGCTCCCGCTGGCTCAGCCACGCCACCCGCGAGGTCGAGGTCGTCCTCGACCAGATCCGGCAGACCGAGGTCATCCGGGCTGCCTACTCCCAGGACACCGCGGTCGAGCTCGGACTCCCGCCCGACGCCTCGCTCGGCGAGCTGGCCGACGCCGCTCCCGCGCCCTGGGCCGACCTCCTGCACCAGCACCGCAAGGCGTTCCTGATGCTCACGTCCGAGATCGGCGCGCTGGCCGACGTCAACCGGGACCTGCTCACCGCCGGTCAGCGCGCGGCCCGCGAAACCATGCTCGCGTTCGCCGAAACTGTGGAAACGTACGGGCCTCAGGGCCAGACCGTTTCCGGCGGCATCCGCCGCTCCAGCCTGGTGGATGAGGCGATCTGATGGGAAGCACCTTCGGCGGTTTGAACACGGCCCTCACGTCGCTCTACGCGCAGAAACGCGGTCTCGACGTGACCGGCCAGAACATCGCGAACTCCAGCACCGAGGGATACACCCGGCAGCGGCTGCGCCTGGCGGCCAACGCGGGCGGCATCAACCCCGGTGTCTACTCGACTCCCGACTCGGTGGGCAACGGCGTACGCATCGCCGGCCTCGACCGCAGCCGCAGCGAATATCTCGAGGAACGCGGTCGCACCGAGCACGGCAACGCGGCCTACCTGACCAACCAAACCGCGACCTACAACTCGGTCGAGGACGTCTTCGCCGAGCCGAGCGACACCGCGCTGCAGGCCCGGCTCCACGACATGTGGGACTCCTGGAACGACGTCGCCAACAACTGGCAGGACCCGTCGACCCGCAGCTCCCTGATCGAGCGCTCGGTGACCGTGGCGACCAGCCTCAACGACGCGCACGCCTCGCTGTCCAACCAGTTCCAGGCCAGCTCCAACGAGCTGTCCACCTACGTCGACCAGGTCAACACCCTGGCCGGCACCGTCGCCACGATGAACAACAAGATCGTGGTGGCGCAGTCGGCCGGCCTGCAGCCCAACGAGCTGATGGACCAGCGCGACCAGGCGATCATGCAGCTCTCGGAGCTGGCCGGCGCGACCACGGTGGCCCAGCCGAACGGCGCGATCAACGTCTACATCGGCAACGGCCCGGTGGTCGCCGAGTTCTCCGCCCGGCAGGTCAAGGCGGTCGGCCCGACCACGCTCGACGGGATCACGCCGACCGCCCAGGTCGGTCTGCAGTGGACGGACACCGGGAAGGGCGTGGTCGCCGGCGGCACGATGGGCTCGATGGTCGACTCGATGAACACCATCATCCCCGGCATCTCGTCGCAGATCGACGCGGTCGCGCAGAAGCTGGCCGACTCCGTCAACGAGGCGCACGAGCAGGGCTTCAGCATCGACGGCACGACCGGCGAACCGTTCTTCGCGGTCGACGCGAACGGCCACACCGACGCAAAGTCGATCAAAGTAGCGATCGACGACCCGGCCAAGGTGGCATTCTCCTCGTACAACCCGATCTCGGCCGATCCGACGACCGCGGGCACGCTCAACCACGACGTCGCCGATCAGCTCACCGACCTCGGCAACTCGGGCAACGGACCCGACTCGGTCTATCAACAGATGATCGGGCAGCTCGGGGTGGCCGCCCAGGCCAGCTCCCGTCGCAGCGACATCCAGAACTCGGTGCGCGACCAGGTCGACACCGACCGCGGCGCCGAGTCGGGGGTCAACCTCGACGAGGAGATGACCAACCTGCTCACGTATCAACGCGGCTACGAGGCGGCGTCGCGGGTGCTCACCACGGTCGACTCGATGCTCGACCAGCTGATCAACCGGACCGGCCTGGTCGGCCGCTGACGGTTTCGAGGAGTAAGCCATGACGATCCCGTCCAGGGTCACCGAAGCGAGCCTGACCACCAAGGCGCTGAGCGACCTGCAGCGTACGGCGGCGCGGGGCCAGAAGCTCCAGCAGCAGATCTCCAGCGGCAAGATGATCAATCGGCCGTCGGACTCGCCGACCGGCACGGTCACCTCGCTCCAGCTGCGGGGCGAGGTACGCGCCACCCAGCAGTACTCGCGCAACGCCGACGACGGGCTCGGCTGGCTGGGCACCATTCAGGACAAGCTCGGTGACTCGTCGACCCAGATCCTGCGCGTACGTGATCTGACCGTGCAGGCGCTCAACGCGACGGACTCCGACCAGGCGTCCCGTGACGCCTTGACGACCGAAATCGACAACATCAAGCAGTCGTTGATCGGGGAGGCCAATACGAAATACATGGGCCGTCCGGTATTCGGCGGTACCACCGCCGGCGACGTCGCCTATGACGACAGTGGGAACTACAAGGGCGACGCCGGCCAGACCACTCGAACCGTCGGTCCGAATTCGAAAGTGCGGATCGAGACCAACGGCCCCGAAGCGTTCGGGGACGGGCCTACGCAGCTGTTCCAGGTCCTGAGCGACATCTCGCGCGACATTCAGTCCGGCGATACCAACACGCTCAGTGACGACCTAACAAACCTCGATACCGCTCATGATTTACTGAAATCCACTCTTTCGGACGTAGGCGCCCGATATAATCGGGTTACGCAGATGAAGCAGTCCTCGGAGGATCATCTGTTGTCCGTGTCGTCGCAGTTGTCGGATATCGAGGATGTCGACCTGCCCAAGGCGATCATGGATTTGCAAATCCAGCAGACCTCGTATCAGGCCGCCCTGGCCGCCACGGCCAAGGTGATCCAGCCCTCGCTCATCGATTTCCTGAGGTGACCATGACTACTCGCACCGCGTCCCGACCTATTGAGGACACCATGATCGACCCGTCGCTGGGACTGCCGACCATCACGATGGCGGTGCCCATGCCCGGTTTCCCGGCGCACCGGGAGTTCGTCCTGGTGCGACTCAACGAGGACGGGCTGCTCTACGCCTTCACGTCCGTCGAGGACCCGGAGCTCCGCTTCCTGGTCGCTCCGCCGGAGCCCTTCTTCCCGGAGTACGCGCCGGAAATCGACGAGTCCGTCTTCGCCGCGCTCAACACGAGGGACCCCGACCGCCTGCTGCTCATGGTGGTCATCACGGCCGGCGCCAACGAGACCACGGCGAACCTGCTGGCCCCGATCGTCCTCGACCGGGACAGCATGCGGGCCCAGCAGGTCGTGCTCAGCGGTTCCGGCCTGCCGGTCCGGGCGATCATGAATCGGACCTACTGACGCCCCGTCGCTTGCCGGGGGGGGGGGCGGGGGGGCCCCCGCCCCACCGCAGAAAGGAGGTTCGGGCTTCACGCCGCATGCGTTTGCGTGACACCCG